>DASWUI010000824.1:0-8561 GCA_036401715.1 Ramlibacter sp.
CGCTTTTTTGCATAATGCGCCGCACCCGAAGCGAAGGAAATCCCGTGGCGACTTATCTGGAATTGAAAGAGCAGGCCGAAAAGCTCCTGGCGGAAGCCGAGCGCATGCGCGAGCAGGAAATTGCGGATGCGATCGCCGATATCAAAAGGAAAATCGAACTCTACGGGCTGACCGCGGCGGACCTGGGATTGGCCAGGAGCGGCGGGCCCGGCAATTCGCGCCCGAAGGCCGCCAAGGCCGGCGTGAAATACCGCGGCCCCAACGGCGAGACCTGGGGCGGCGGGCGCGGCCGCAAGCCGCAATGGGTGACGCAAGCCCTCAAGGAGGGCCGCAGCCTGGAGGAATTCGCCGTCAAGAACGGCCGCTAGCGCCGGCCGGCGGGTTCAGGCCCGCACGTCGACTGCCGCCTGCTCGCCCACTTCGGCCTCGTTGGCCGAGGCCGCCAGGCGGCGATAGAC
Organism: Ramlibacter sp.; assembly: GCA_036401715.1. Lineage (GTDB taxonomy): Bacteria > Pseudomonadota > Gammaproteobacteria > Burkholderiales > Burkholderiaceae_C > Ramlibacter. Next base: position 459 of record DASWUI010000824.1, read on the forward strand.
GATGTGGTACCCCACGACGCACAGCGCCAGCGCGCCCAGCAGGATGTCGGGCCGCCCGGGCGCCAGCACCGCGGGGACGACCGGCACGGCCGCGCAGACCCACATCAGCATCGACACCGCGGCATTGCGCAGGTTGGGCGCCAGGCCGGCCAGCCGCGGCTGCACGAACTGCGTCGCCACCAGGCTGTGCAGGTGCCGCCGGTCGGCTTCACCGGGGGAGCGCCGCTGCTTGCGCCGGCGCACCACGCTGTAAAGCACTTCCACCGTCGGGTACGCGCACAGCAGCACGCTGGCCCAGGGCGAGACACCGGGGTTGCGCACCAGCAGTTCCACGGACAGCCAGGCCAGCGCGAAACCGGAGAAATAGGCGCCGCCGTCGCCCAGGAACAGCTTGCCCCAGGGGAAGTTCACCAGCCAGAAGCCGGCGACCGCCGCCGCCAGCACCAGCGACACGGTGGCCAGGGGCACGTCGCCCACGGACATGGCGATCGTGGAGAGCGCCAGGGAAGAGATGATGACGGTGCCGCTGGCCAGGCCGTGGAAGCCGTCGATGATGTTGATGGCATTGGCCACGCCGCCCACCGCGAAGGCGGTGAACAGCACCGCCACCGGCCAGTACGCCAGCACCGCGTCGGCGGGAGGGACGTCCACGCGGGTCAGGCCGGTTCCCGTCCACAGGGCGGCCAGGGCGCCGCTGCCCATGGTCACCAGCAGGCGGGTGCGAACGCTCACCCTCTTGGTGACGTCCTCGGTCAGGCCGACCAGCAGCGCCGGCATGCCCGCCAGCAGGATGGTGGACAGCAGGGTGGTTTCCCCCCGCCCGGGCACCAGCACCCAGGCGGCGGTGACGGCCACGTAGATGGCGATGCCGCCGACCCGTGGCGTGGGACTGCAATGGAATTTCTGCACCGCACCGGGCAGGTCCATCGTCAGGTGCCCGTGCTTGTGGGCGCTGAGGACGAGGGCCTGCGCCAGCACCAGGGCGACGAACAGCGTCGCCGCTATGGCCAAGGGCGAACTGAAGAAATGCACGGTTTCAATCCTGTTCTGGTTTTGTGGGCGCGGGCGCCGTGCCGGTGTTTACACACCATGTCACAGAGGGACGCACTTTATTGCAGATTGCCGATGCAGGCAATAACCAATTGGGGTACGTAGCAAAGAGGCGCCATTGCCCGGCAATGGCGGATTTGCCGCAGTTTCGGGAATTCAGCCCGGCAATAAAGCCGCGGGAATTGCGATTGGCATGCCTTCGTGTCCGGGTGCATTCGCCTGCGAAGCAGGCCGCACACCGCGCTCGCGGATGGATCAAGAAGCACTCCCTGGATCGAAAGCGCACGAGTGTCGGGGCCGCTCAACTCGGCGGATGTTTCGAGCTGATTCGAACGTGATGGCGTGCACGGCGCATCGGCAAGCGATGCGGGGCAGGCAGGCGGCTGGGGGAGATGCTGGATTGCGTGCGGCCCCGGGGGCGCGGCGCGCTGGTGCCGGAGGCCGGAATCGAACCGGCACGGTGTTGCCACCGGCAGATTTTGAGTCTGCTGCGTCTACCGATTTCGCCACTCCGGCAGCAAGGAGAGGGGGAAAAAGAAATTATGGCACAGTGACACACATGCAATATCCCACGATCGAGGACGCGATCGGCAGGACGCCGCTGGTGGCGCTGCAGCGCATCGGCGCGGCGGAAAACAAGCGGCGCGGCAATGTCGTCCTCGGAAAACTCGAAGGCAACAACCCGGCCGGTTCGGTCAAGGACAGGCCGGCCCTGTCGATGATCAAGCGCGCTGAGGAGCGCGGCGAGATCAAGCCCGGCGACACGCTCATCGAGGCGACTTCCGGCAACACCGGCATCGCCCTGGCCATGGCGGCGGCGATCCGCGGCTACCGCATGGTGCTCATCATGCCGGAGGACCTGTCGATCGAGCGCGCGCAGACCATGAAGGCGTTCGGCGCCGAGCTGCTGCTCACGCCCAAGAGCGGCGGCATGGAGTACGCCCGCGACCTGGCGGAGAACATGCAGCGCGAGGGCAAGGGGCGCGTGCTGGACCAGTTCGCCAACGACGACAACCCGCGCATCCACTACGAAACCACCGGCCCCGAGCTCTGGGAGCAGACCGGCGGCCGCATCACCCACTTCGTCAGCGCCATGGGTACCACCGGCACCATCACCGGCGTGTCGCGCTACCTGCGGGAGAAGAACCCCGCGGTGCGCATCATCGGCGCGCAGCCGAGCGAGGGCTCGCGCATCCCCGGCATCCGCAAGTGGCCCCAGGAATACCTGCCGAAGATCTACGACCCGCAGGCGGTGGACGAACTGGTCTACGTGAGCCAGGACGAGGCCGAGGAGATGTGCCGGCGCCTGGCGCGCGAGGAAGGCATCTTCGGCGGCATCTCGGCGGCCGGCGCATGCTGGGTGGCCCAGCAGGTCGCGCAGCAGGTGGAGAACGCGACCATCGTGTTCGTCGTTTGCGACCGCGGCGACCGCTATCTCTCGACCGGCGTCTTTCCCGCCTGAGGCGCAGTGGGCGAGTACCGCTTCTGCCCCCAGTGCGCGACGCCGCTCGCCTGGATCGCGCAGCAGGAGGACGGGGGCGAGAAGCAGCGCCTGCGCTGCGCCGCCTGCGGCTGGACCCACTGGAACAACCCGACGCCCGTGCTCGCCGCGGTCGTGCAGTACCAGGACCGCATCCTGCTCGCGCGCAACGCGGCCTGGCAGCACAAGATGTACGCGCTGATCACCGGCTTTATGGAGGCGGGCGAGACGCCGCAGGACGGCATCGTGCGCGAGATCGCCGAGGAGACGAACCTGCGCGCGCGCTCGGTCGACCTCATCGGCGTCTATGACTTCCAGCGCATGAACCAGGTGATCATCGCCTACCATGCGGTCTGCGAGGGCGAAGTGAAGCTGTCGCCGGAACTGGCCGACTGGCGCCTGTTCGAATACACGCAGGTGCGCTGCTGGCCCGCCGGCACCGGCTACGCCCTGGCCGACTGGCTGCGCAGCCGCGGCCTGCAGCCGCAGTTCATGGAGCCGGTGCGGCGCGCGGAGGACCATTGATGCAGATCGACAAGGAAATCGACACCCGCGGGCTGAACTGCCCGCTGCCCATCCTGAAGGCGAAGAAGGCGCTCACCGACATGCAGAGCGGGCAGCTGCTCAAGGTGGTCTCCACCGACGGCGGCTCGCTGCGCGACTTCCAGGCCTTCTCCAGGCAGACCGGCAACGAGCTGGTGGAACAGCAGACCGTGGGCGACGAGTTCATCCACGTGCTGCGCCGCCGCTAGCGCGGCGCACGTCCGTGGCCCTGCCCGACGACGCGCTGGTCGTCCTGCGCAACGCAGCCGGGGACGCCGCGGCCCTGAGCCTGCACGGCGGGCAGCTGCTGTCCTGGGTGCCGGCGGGCGAGGACGAGCAGGTCTACTGCAGCCCCTTGTGCGCGCCGGCCGCCGGCAAGGCGCTGCGCGGCGGCGCTCCGATCTGCTTTCCCCAGTTCTCCGACCGCGGTCCCCTGCCCAAGCACGGCTTCGCGCGCACCAGCCGCTGGGAGCTGGTGACGCCGCCGGCGCCGCAGGCTGCCGTGGCCGAGGCGCGCCTGCAGCTGGATTCGTCGATGACGTCCGCCGCCTGGGAGCACGCCTTCTGCCTGGTGCTGGTGGTGCGGCTGGGGACCGGCTGGATCGAGCTGGAGCTGCAGGCGGCGAACACCGGCCGCAGCACCTACGCTTTCACCGCTGCGATCCACACCTACCTGGCCGTGCGCGACGTGCGCAGCGCCAGCGTGCTGGGGCTGCAGGGCCTCTCGTACGAGGACAACACGCAAGGCAACGCCCTGCACACCGACGCGGCGGCAGCGCTCGCCGTCGGCGGAGAGGTCGACCGCGTCTACCGCGCCGTTCCGCCCGCACTGCGCCTGGAAGGCGGCGGCATGCCCGCGCGGCGCATCCTGCAGGAAGGCTTCACCGACACCGTGGTCTGGAATCCCGGGCCCGACAAGGCCACGCGCCTGGGCGACATGCCCCCCGGGGACTGGCTGCGCATGCTGTGCATCGAGGCGGCGGTCGTGGCGCAGCCGGTGCCGCTCGCGCCGGGCAAGACCTGGCGCGGCATGCAGCGGCTGGAGCTGGCGCGCTCCTAGTCCCCGATGTCCAGGGAGCGCAGGTACGCGCGGAAGCCGGCGCCGACTTCCGGGTGCTTGAGGGCGAACTCCACCGAGGCCTCCAGGAAGCCCTCCTTGCTGCCGCAGTCGTAGCGCTTGCCTTCGTACCGGTAGGCATGCACGCCTTCGGTGGCGATCAGCTGCGCGATGCCGTCCGTGAGCTGGATCTCGCCGCCGCTGCCGCGCGGCTGGTTCTCGATGCAGTCGAACACGGAGGGCGTGAGCACGTAGCGGCCGGCGACACCCAGGCGGGACGGGGCCTTGTCGGGCGAGGGCTTCTCCACCATCTGCCGCACCTTCACCAGCCGCTCGCCGACGGAGTCGCCGGCGACGATGCCGTAGCGCTTGACGTGCTCCAGCGGCACTTCCTGCACCGCCAGCACGGAGGTCTGGACCTCCTTGAAGACTTCCACCATCTGCGTCAGCACGCCCGGCCCCCCCTCCCTGCCGAGCATCCGGTCGTCGGCCAGCAGGACCGCGAACGGGTCGTTGCGCACGATGTGCCGGGCGCACAGCACGGCATGTCCCAGGCCCAGGGAGCGCGGCTGGCGCACATAGGAGCAGTCCATGTCGGCCGGGGCGAGGCTGCGCACCAGCGACAGCAGTTCCTCCTTGCCGCCGGCTTCCAGCTCGCTTTCCAGCTCGTAGGCGGTGTCGAAATGGTCCTCGATGGCGCGCTTGTTGCGGCCGGTGACGAAGATCATGTGGCGCACGCCCGCGTCGTAGGCCTCCTCCACCGCGTACTGGATCAGGGGCTTGTCGACGATCGGCAGCATCTCCTTGGGCTGCGCCTTGGTGGCCGGCAGGAAGCGGGTGCCCAGCCCGGCGACCGGGAAGACCGCCTTGTTGACATGTGTGAACTTTTTCATCGACCAGGTGTGAAGTTGTAGCTAGAGTGTGCCGATCGCCGGCACAGGATAGCCCATTGTGCGCAAGAAACGCGTCCTTGCGGCGAAGACGGAGAACCTTCCCCTTGGAAATCCTTCTGCTCGAGCGGCTGGTGCCGGAAGCGCATGCCTGGCTGGAGGCGCGCCACCAGATCGCCTACCGGCCCGAGCTTGCGCAGGACCCGGCCAGCCTGCGCAAGCAGCTCTACAACGTGCAGAGCCTGGTGCTTCCGCGCAAGGTCGTGGTCACGCGCGAGTTCCTCGATTTCGCGCCGGTGCTGCGCGGGGTGGCGCGCATGCACGTGGGCACGGACAACACGGACCTCGAGGCCTGCCGCGAACGCCGCATCCGCGTCATCCAGGCGATCAACGCGCACGTGCGCTCGAATGCCGAATACCTGCTGGCCAGCCTGCTGCTGCTGTTCCGCCGCGGCATCGCGACGTCCATGAAGGGCGACCGGCAGGCGCCGGCGACGCTCGGCCGCGAGATCAACGGCAGCACCATCGGCATCCTGGGACTCGCCCCGTCGGCGCACGCACTGGCGATGCTCCTGGGCGGCATGGGGGCCAGGCTGATCGGGTACGACCCCGCGGTGCACCACACCGCCTCGACGTGGAAGCGCCTGGGCATCCAGCCGGTGGGACTGCAGGAAGTGATGGCGCATTCGGATGCGGTGTCCGTGCAGGTGCTCTACGCCTCGCGCTACGAAGGCTTCGTCAACGACAAGGTGCTGGCGCACTGCAAGCCCGGCCAGGTCTGGGTGGGCACGACGCGTTCCTCGCTGTTCGACGCCGACGCGCTGGCCCGCGCCCTGGCCGACGGGCGGATCGAAGCCGCCATGCTGGACGGGGCCGAGGCCGGCTTCGCCGCGCGCGGCACGCCGCTGCACGAGCAGCGCAACCTGTTCCTGACGCCGCGCCTGGGCTCCTACACCCGCGAGTCGCGCGTGCGCGCCAGCTGGTACGTGGCGCAGCGGCTGCACGAGGTGCTGAGCGCGCCGCGGCATTCCGGGTTCGAACCCATCCTCAGCGCATCCATGGGACTGGACTCGGTGGTGCCGGACAGCCAGCCGGCACCCCTGTCCGACCACGCGCCGCTCTCCGACAACGCTCCGCTGTCCGGCTCTTCCTGATCAGCCCAGGCGCTGCAGCTGGCCGCGGATCTTGTCCAGCGCCGCCGTGAACTCGGCGATCCGCTTGCGTTCCTGTTCGATGATGGCGGGCGGGGCCTTGGCGACGAAAGCCTCGTTGGACAGCTTGCCCTTCGCCTTGGCGAGTTCGCCTTCGAGCCGCGTGGCTTCCTTGCCCAGGCGCGCCTTCTCCGCGGCCACGTCGATCTCCATGTAGAGGCACAGGCGCGCATCGCCCGCCACGGCCACCGGTGCGGCCTGGGCCGCCGCGGCCCAGGCGGCCTCGTCCTCGAAGATGCGCACTTCGCTCAGCTTCGCCAGCGCCTGCAGCACGGGGGCGGCTTCGCGCATGAAGGCGGCGTCGCCCAGCACGTAGGCCGGCAGGCGCGTGCCCGGCGACACGTTCATTTCCCCACGCAGCGTGCGGCAGGCATCCACCACCGCCGTGAGCCTGGCCATCCAGGCTTCCGCCTGCGGGTTCACGTTCGCGGGATCGGCCTGCGGATACGGCGCGACGCTGATCGACTCGCCGGTCTTGCCGGCCACCGGCGCGACCGTCTGCCACAGCTCCTCGGTGATGAAGGGGATCACCGGGTGCGCCAGGCGCAGGATGGCCTCCAGCACGCGGATGAGGGTGCGGCGCGTGCCGCGCTGCTGCGCGGCGTCGCCGGACTGGATCTGGACCTTCGAGATTTCCAGGTACCAGTCGCAGTACTCGTCCCAGACGAACTGGTAGATGGTGTTGGCCACGTTGTCGAGCCGGTACTCCTCGAAGCCCTTCGCCACGTCGGCCTCGGCCTTCTGCAGGCGCGAGATGATCCAGCGGTCGGCCTCGGTCAGGGTCGCGTCCTGCCCGGAGAGGTCGTGCCCCTCCGTGTTCATCAGGACGAACTTCGACGCGTTCCAGAGCTTGTTGCAGAAATTGCGGTAGCCCTCGCAGCGCTTGGAGTCGAAGTTGATCGAACGTCCCAGCGTCGCCAGCGCCGCGAACGTGAAGCGCAATGCGTCGGCGCCGTAGGCCGGGATGCCTTCCGGGAATTCCTTCTCCGTGTTCTTGCGCACCTGCGGCGCCGTCTCCGGCTTGCGCAGGCCCGTGGTGCGCTTGTCCAGCAGCGGTGCCAGCGCGATGCCGTCGATCAGGTCGACCGGGTCGAGCACGTTGCCTTCCGACTTGCTCATCTTCCTGCCGTGCGAGTCGCGCACCAGGCCGTGGCTGTAGACGTGGCGGAACGGCACCTGCCCGGTGAAGTGCGTCGTCATCATGATCCTCCGGGCGACCCAGAAGAAGATGATGTCGTAGCCGGTCACGAGCACGGTGGACGGCAGGTACAGGTCCATGTCCTGCGTCTTTTCCGGCCAGCCGAGCGTGGAGAAGGGCACCAGCGCGGAGGAGTACCAGGTGTCGAGCACGTCAGGGTCGCGCGTCAGCTTCCTGCCCGGTGCTTTCGCCTGCGCCTCGGCCTCGCTGCGCGCGACGTAGACATTCCCTTCGTCGTCGTACCAGGCCGGGATCTGGTGGCCCCACCAGAGCTGGCGCGAGATGCACCAGTCCTGGATGTTCTTCATCCACTGGTTCCAGGTGTTGACCCAGTTGTCGGGCACGAAGCGGACCTCGCCGCGCTCCACCAGCCTCATCGCACGGCCGGCGATCGACTCGCCGTCTCGTCCCGGCTTGGTCATGGCCATGAACCACTGGTCGGTCAGCATCGGCTCGACCACCTGGCCGGTGCGCGCGCAGCGCGGCACCATCAGCTTGTGCTTCTTCGTCTCGACCAGCAGGCCCTGGGCCTCGAGGTCGGCGACGACGCGCTTGCGCGCCTCGAACCGGTCGAGGCCGCGGTAGGCGGCCGGCGCGTTGTCGTTGATCCTGGCGTCGAGCGTCAGCACGCCGATCATCGGCAGGCCGTGGCGCTGGCCGACCGCGTAGTCATT
>DASWUI010000825.1:0-7450 GCA_036401715.1 Ramlibacter sp.
AGGAACGCGCCGTCCGCGTCGAGCCCGGGCAGGCCTTCGCTTCCCGCCCGGGCGCAGGGCCGCGCCACGGACACGGCTACGGATCCGGGTACGGCCGGATGGGAGCCGGGCCCGGCCACGTTCCGGGTGCCGGCCCCGTGGGCGCGGTGCTGCGCACCGACGTGCAGCTGCGCGACGGGCAGTGGGCGCGCTTCGACGCCGAGCTGCCCGCGGGCACCGGCGGCCTGTCGTGGCGCCTCGCGTCCAGCCTGGCCGTCCTGCTCGCCGCGGTCCTGCTCCTGTCGCTGCTGGCCGTGCGCTGGCTGATCCGCCCCCTGCACGTACTGGCGCAGGCCGCCGAAGGGCTGGGCAAGGACATCCACAGTCCGCCGCTGCCCGAGGAGGGGCCGCGCGAGATCCGGCAGGCGGCGCGCGCGTTCAACACCATGCAGGCCCGCCTGCAGCGCTTCATCGAGGACCGCACCCGCATGCTCGCGGCCATGTCGCACGACCTGAAGACGCCGATCACGCGCATGCGCCTGCGCGCCGAACTGCTGGGCGACGAGGAGCTGCGGCAGCGCTTCGACGCCGACCTGGTGGAGATGCAGGCCATGGTCACCGACACCCTGGAATTCATGCGCGGGCTGCGCGGCGGCGAGCCCCGCCGGCCGGTGGACATGCTGGCGCTGCTGGAGAGCCTGCGCTCGGACAACGAGGCGATGGGGCGCATGGTCCGCATCGAGGGCCGGCCGATCGCACCGTACGAGGGCGTGCCATCCCTGCTGAAGCGCTGCCTGGCCAACCTGGTGGACAACGCCGTGCTCTACGGCGGCTCGGCGACGCTGAAGGTCGAGGACAGCGCCGACAGCCTGACCCTGCGGGTGCTGGACGAAGGCCCCGGCATCCCGCCCGACCAGCTGGAGGCCGTGTTCGAGCCCTTCTATCGCCTGGAAGCCTCGCGCAGCCGCGAGACCGGCGGCACCGGGCTGGGCCTGGCGATCGCCCGCAACATCGCCCAGGTGCACGAGGGCGACATCCGGCTGCGCAACCGGCCGGAGGGCGGGCTGGAGGTGATCCTGCGGCTGCCGAGGCATCCGGCCCGCTGAGCCGCGCCACCGCCGGCCGGGAACGCGGGCCATCTCGGATCGCGATGACGGCGCCGCTCGCATGAGGGAAAATACGGGTCGGTCATCGCCGCCCGCGATGCCGCACCGTCCGCATGCGCCCCACCGAACGCTCCTTCGCCCGCCGGATCGACCTCACCTCGCTGCAGCTGTTCGTCGCAGTCTGCGAGCTGGGTTCGATCGGCCGCGCCGCCGAACGCGAGTTCATCGCGGCCTCCGCGGTGAGCAAGCGCCTGTCGGACCTGGAAGCGACGCTGGAGACGCCCCTGCTGTACCGCCACACGCGCGGCGTGAAGCTCACGCCGGCCGGCGAAAGCCTGCTGCACCACGCGCGCTCGGTCCTCTTCAGCCTGGAGAAGATGCAGGCCGAGCTGTCCGAATACGCCGACGGCGTGCGCGGCCACGTCCGCATCCACGCGAACATCTCCGCCATCGTGCAGTTCCTGCCGGAGGACCTGGGCGCCTTCAGCAAGGAGCACCCGCAGGTCAAGATCGACCTGGAGGAGCACCTGTCCACCGAGGTGATGCGCGCCGTGCAGGAAGGCGCCGCCGACCTCGGGATCTGCAACGTGGCGGCTGCCGGCGACCACGGGCTGCAGACGCTGCCCTACCGGCGCGACGAGCTGGTCCTGATCGTGCCGCGCGGGCACGTGCTCGCCCGGCGCAAGGCGGTGGCCTTCGAGGACACGCTGGACTTCGACCACGTGGGCCTGCACTCGAACAGCTCGATCTACCTCGCCATGCGCGAGGCGGCCGCCGCCGCCGGCCGCACCATCCGCCTGCGCATCCACGTCACGGGGCTCGACGCGATGTGCCGCATGATCCACAACGGCCTGGGTGTCGGCGTCATGCCACGCCGGGCCTTCACCCTGATGCACGGGGTCGGCGACCTGGAGTGCGTGCGCCTCGCCGACGCCTGGGCCACGCGCGACATCCGCCTGGTCGCGCGCGACTTCTCCACCCTGCCGGTCACCGCGCGCCTGCTCGTCGACCACCTGCGCATACGCGCCGAAACAGCCCCGGTCGGGCTGGCCGCATAGAATTTCGTTCAAAGGAAAGCCCCCATGGGACGCACGCTGTACGACAAGATCTGGGACGAGCACGTCGTCCACACCGAGGAGGACGGGACGTCCATCCTCTACATCGACCGCCACCTGGTGCACGAGGTGACGAGCCCGCAGGCCTTCGAGGGCCTGCGCGAGGCCGGCCGCAAGGTCTGGCGCATCAGCTCGGTGGTGGCCACCGCGGACCACAACACGCCCACCACCGGCTGGGAGCGCGGCTACGACGGCATCACCGACCCGATCTCCAAGGAGCAGGTCACCACGCTGGACAGGAACATCGGCGAGTTCGGCGCGGCCGCCTATTTCCCCTTCCTGTCCAGGCGCCAGGGCATCGTGCACGTCATCGGGCCGGAGTCGGGCGCCACGCTGCCCGGCATGACGGTGGTCTGCGGCGACTCGCACACCTCCACCCACGGCGCCTTCGGCGCGCTGGCGCACGGCATCGGCACGTCGGAGGTGGAGCACGTCCTGGCCACCCAGACGCTGCTGGCCAAGAAGGCGAAGAACATGCTGGTGCAGGTCGAGGGCCGGCTGGCCCCCGGCGTGACCGCCAAGGACATCGTGCTGGCCATCATCGGCAGGATCGGCACCGCCGGCGGCACCGGCTACACGATCGAATTCGCGGGCTCCGCGATCCGCGGCCTGTCCATGGAAGGCCGCATGACCGTGTGCAACATGGCCATCGAGGCGGGCGCCCGCGCCGGCATGGTCGCCCCCGACGAGAAGACCTTCGAGTACGTGCGGGGCAAGCCGCTGGCGCCGCAGGGCGTGGAGTGGGAGCAGGCCGTCGCCTACTGGCGCACGCTGTTCTCCGACCCGGACGCGAAGTTCGACGCGGTGGTGCAGCTCGATGCCTCGCGGATCGTCCCGCAGGTGACCTGGGGCACCTCGCCCGAGATGGTCACCTCCATCGACGGCCGCGTGCCCGATCCCGACCAGGAAAAGGACGCCAGCAAGCGCGATGCGATCGAGCGCGCGCTCAAGTACATGGGCCTGCAGCCGAACAAGGCGATGAACGACATCTTCGTCGACAAGGTGTTCATCGGCTCCTGCACCAACAGCCGCATCGAGGACATGCGCGAGGCCGCCGCGCTGGTGAAGAAGCTCGGGCGCAAGGTCGCGCCCAACATCAAGGCGGCGCTGGTCGTGCCGGGCTCCGGCGTGGTCAAGGAGCAGGCCGAGCGCGAAGGCCTGCACGAGATCTTCAAGGCCGCGGGCTTCGAGTGGCGCGAGCCGGGCTGCTCCATGTGCCTGGCGATGAACGCCGACCGGCTGGAGCCGGGCGAGCGCTGCGCCTCCACCAGCAACCGCAATTTCGAGGGCCGCCAGGGTGCCGGCGGCCGCACGCACCTCGTGAGTCCCGCCATGGCGGCCGCTGCGGCCGTCCATGGCCATTTCGTCGACGTCCGGCAGTTCGCCTGAGAGGAGTCTCCCCCATGAAAACGATCGCCACCCTGCTCGCCGCCGCCTTCGTCCTCGTCGGCTGCAACACCATGCGCGGCTTCGGCCAGGACGTCCAGAAGGTGGGCGACAAGATCGAAGAGAAGGCAAAAAGATGACATGGGGACGGACCACGAGCGCAGCGGTGCTCGGTCCCCTCTGACCACCATGGACAAATTCACCGTTCACAAGGGAATCGTCGCGCCCATCGACCGCGAGAACGTCGACACCGACGCGATCATCCCCAAGCAGTTCCTCAAGTCGATCCGCAAGACCGGCTTCGGCCCCAACCTGTTCGACGAATGGCGCTACCTGGACCACGGCGAGCCCGGCCAGGACCCGGCCACGCGCAAGCCGAACCCGGACTTCATCCTCAACCAGCCCCGCTACAAGGGCGCTTCGGTGCTGCTGGCGCGCAAGAACTTCGGCTGCGGCTCCTCGCGCGAGCACGCGCCCTGGGCGATCCAGCAGTACGGCTTCCGCGCGCTGATCGCCCCCAGCTTCGCCGACATCTTCTTCAACAACTGCTTCAAGAACGGCCTGCTGCCCATCGTGCTGCCGGAGGCGACGGTGGCCAGTCTGTTCGACGAGGTGCTGGCCTTCCCCGGCTACGAGCTGACGGTGGACCTGGAGCGCCAGGTGGTCGTCAAGCCCCAGGGCGAGGAGATCCCGTTCGAGGTGCAGGCCTTCCGCAAGTACTGCCTCCTGAACGGCTTCGACGACATCGGCCTGACCCTGCGCCAGTCGGACAAGATCAAGTCGTATGAAGCCCGGCGGCTGGCCACCAAGCCCTGGCTCGCCCACACCCTGCAAGGATAAGAAGAAACCCCATGAAGATCGCAGTCCTGCCGGGTGACGGCATCGGCACCGAAATCGTCGCCGAGGCGGTGAAGGTCCTGAAGGTCCTGGACCTGAAGTTCGAGATGGAAACCGCCGACGTCGGCGGCGTGGCCTACGACAATCACGGACACCCCCTGCCCGAGGCGACGCTCAAGCTCGCGAAGGAGGCCGACGCGGTGCTGTTCGGCGCGGTGGGCGACTGGAAGTACGACAAGCTGGAGCGCCAGTTCCGCCCCGAGCAGGCCATCCTGGGGCTGCGCAAGAGCCTGGGCCTGTTCGCCAACTTCCGCCCGGCCATCTGCTACGAGCAGCTCACGCACGCCTCGAGCCTGAAGCCCGAGCTGGTCGCCGGCCTGGACATCCTGATCATCCGCGAGCTCACCGGGGACATCTACTTCGGCCAGCCGCGGGGCCGCCGGACGGCCCCGGACGGCAACTTCCCCGGCGCCGAGGAAGCCTTCGACACCATGCGCTACACGCGCCCGGAGATCGAGCGCATCGCCCACGTCGCCTTCCAGGCCGCGCGCAAGCGCAACCGGAAGGTGACCAGCGTCGACAAGGCCAACGTGCTGGAGACCTTCCAGTTCTGGAAGGACGTGGTGACCGAGGTGGGCCAGCAGTACCCCGACGTGAAGCTGGACCACATGTACGTGGACAACGCGGCCATGCAGCTGGTCAAGCAGCCGAAGTCCTTCGACGTGGTGGTCACCGGAAACATGTTCGGCGACATCCTCTCCGACGAGGCGGCCATGCTGACCGGCTCCATCGGCATGCTGCCCTCGGGGAGCATGAACGCCAGCAGCCAGGGCCTGTACGAACCGTCCCACGGGAGCGCGCCGGACATCGCCGGTAAGGGTATTGCAAACCCGCTGGCTACAATACTGTCTGCCGCCATGATGCTCCGCTTTTCCCTCAACCAGCCCGCCGCCGCCGACCGGATCGAGTCCGCGGTGAAGGACGTGCTGTCGCAGGGGCTGCGGACGGCGGACATCTGGTCCGAGGGCACCCGCAAGGTCGGCACGCGTGAGATGGGCGACGCGGTCGTGGCTGCCATCACCAAGAAGACGATTACCAAGAGCTAGACAAGCTCCGGTTCGTCGCGCCCTCCCCCGGCCGGACGAGCCGGGGGAACCAGGATTCACACAGAAAGGGCGCACCGATGAAACTCACGAACGGACAACAACCGCTGGTCGGCCTCGTCGGCTGGCGCGGCATGGTCGGCTCGGTCCTGATGGACCGCATGCAGGCCGAAGGCGACTTCGGGCTGATCGAGCCGGTCTTCTTCTCCACCTCCAACGCCGGCGGCAAGGCGCCCGCCATGGCGAAGAACGAGTCCACCCTGAAGGACGCCTTCGACGTCGAAGCCCTCAGGAAGTGCGACATCGTCATCACGGCCCAGGGCGGCGACTACACCACCGAGGTCTTCCCCAAGCTGCGCGCGGCCGGCTGGAACGGCCACTGGATCGACGCCGCCTCCACCCTGCGCATGAAGGACGACGCGGTCATCATCCTGGACCCGGTGAACCTGCCGGTGATCAAGGCCGCGCTGGGCAAGGGCGGCCGCAACTGGATCGGCGGCAACTGCACCGTCAGCTGCATGCTGATGGGGGTGGGCGCGCTCTACAAGGCGGGCCTGGTCGAGTGGATGACCAGCATGACCTACCAGGCAGCCTCCGGCGGCGGCGCGCAGCACATGCGCGAGCTGCTCACCCAGTTCGGCACGCTCAACGGCGAAGTCCGCTCGCTGCTGGACGATCCCAAGTCGGCGATCCTGGAGATCGACCGCAAGGTGCTGGCCCGCCAGCAGTGCATGACGGGCGAGGAGACCGCCAACTTCGGCGTGCCCCTGGGCGGCTCGCTGATCCCCTGGATCGACAAGGACCTGGGCGGCGGCGTGTCCCGCGAGGAATGGAAGGCGGGCGCCGAGACCAACAAGATCCTGGGCCAGGGCGAGGGCTTCGGCAGCAAGGCGGTCCCGGTGGACGGCTTCTGCGTGCGCGTCGGTGCCATGCGCTGCCACTCGCAAGCGCTCACCTTCAAGCTGAAGAAGGACGTGCCGCTGGCCGACATCGAGGCGATGATCGCCGCCGACAACGACTGGGTGAAGGTGGTGCCGAACACGCGCGAGGCGACGCTGCAGGGCCTGACGCCCGTGGCCGTCACCGGCACGCTGCAGATCCCCGTGGGCCGCATCCGCAAGCTGGCGATGGGGCCGGAGTACGTGGGCGCGTTCACCATCGGCGACCAGCTGCTGTGGGGCGCGGCGGAGCCGCTGCGCAGGATGCTGAGGATCCTGCTGGAGGCCTGAGGATGTTCGTGGGGTCGCGGTTCGCCTGCGGGCGCACCGCGACAACCTGCCCACCCCTTCTGTATCCGTGCGTTACACCCCGTTGTGACTCGGCAACAAGCACGGGCGCAACAAGCTGCGTGCGAACGTTCCACGGACGTTAAGCGGTGTCTCAGCTTGTCAGTCTAAGACGTTGCTGTTATGGTCCTTTTTCGAATTTAGCCTCGAAGGCAATGGGCCGCATGAAGAGAAAAAGACTGCCTCCCAACCGAGGAGTAGGGACGCCACCACGGATGAGCCTGACCAAGCTCCGGCTGTCTACGCTGGCACTCGCGGCCGCAGTCACGATCGGCTTCGCGCCCGAGGCCCTGGCCCTCGCCCTCGGCCGGGTGACCGTCCAGTCCGCGCTCGGCGAACCGCTGCGCGCCGAGATCGACGTGCCCGAGATCACCCCCGAGGAAGTCTCTTCGCTGCGCGCCGCCATCGCCGCGCCGGCCACCTTCCGCAACCAGGGCCTGGAATACAGCCAGGCGCTGACCAACGTCACCATCACCCTCCAGCGCCGCCCGAACGGCAGCTACTTCCTGCACCTCGCGAGCGACCGTCCGGTCAACGAGCCGTTCGTGGACGTGATCCTGGAGGCCAACTGGTCGTCCGGCCGCGTGCAGCGCGACTTCACGATGCTGTTCGATCCGCCGGCGCTGCGCCAGCCCGGC
>DASWUI010000826.1:0-6200 GCA_036401715.1 Ramlibacter sp.
CAGCTACTACGTCATGCACATCACCGTGGCGGCCCTGGTCGGCTACGCGGTCACCGGCAACCTCTGGATGGCCCTGACGCTGAGCCTGGTCGAGCCCACGGTGCAGGCCGTCGCCTTCTTCTTCCACGAGAAGGCCTGGGAACGCGTGACGCTGCGGCGGCGCGCGCGCCGACCGCTGCCCGCCTGAGCCGCGCTCCAGGTGCCGCCGGGCACGCAGTCCTCACACCAGGTTGCGCAACTCCCGCAGCGCCACCGACAGCATCGCCAGGTCGCTGCCGGGCGTGTCCTGCAGTTCGGCCAGCAGCCGCTGCGCCCGCTCCAGCGCCTGGCGGTTGCCGCGTTCCCAGCGGTCCAGCACGTCGCCCGGCTCGCCCTCGCCGTGCCCCAGCGCTTCCAGCGCGATCGAGCGCTGCAGGTCCGCCAGGTCGTCGTTGAGCGCGAGCTTCGCCAGGCTGTGCCAGTAACTGTCGGCAGGCAGCAGGTCGATCTGCTGGCGCATGCGCTCCAGCCCCAGCCGCTGCCCCACGCCGGCATGCACGCGCGCCGTCTCGGCGAGCTGCCGCTTGCTGGCTTCGGCGATCTCGGCGATGTCCAGCGCATTGAACAGCAGTCCGGCCCCATCCACCTGCCGCGCCAGCGGCGCCGGCACGCCCGCCTGCACCCAGCGCGCCGACCGCGCCGAATCGCCGGCGCTGCCCTCCATCTGCGCGCGCAGCGCCTGCACGGCGGGCGCGAAGCGGGCGACCTGCTGCTGCGTCGGCTCGAACAGCCGACGCGAGCGCAGGAACCAGGTGGTGGCGCGGGTGACCAGCGCGCGCAAGGTGATCACCATGTCGGCCTGCACCTCGTCGGCCACGACGTTGTCCAGCGCCTCGATCTGCTGCCATAGCGGCACCAGCCCGAACACCTCGCGGCTGGCGAGGTAGGCGCGCACCACCTGCGGCGGCGTGGCCCCGGTGATCTCGCCCAGGCGATGCACGAAGGTCGGGCCGACCCGGTTCACCATGCTGTTCAGGACATGGGTGGCGATGATCTCGCGCCTGAGAGGGTGGCGCGGGATCCAGGCGGCGAACCTCTCCTTGAGCTGCGTGGGGAAGTAGCGCTCCAGCGCGGTGGCGACCCACGGGTCCTCGGGCAGGTCCGAGGCGATCAGCTGGTCGTTGAGCCACATCTTCCCGTAGGCCAGCAGCACCGCCTGCTCGGGGCTGGTGAGCCCCAGCCCCTTGAGCTTGCGCTCGGCGATCACCTCGTCGGAAGGGAGGAATTCGATCGCGCGGTTCAGTTCGCCCTTCTTCTCCAGGTGGCGGATGAAGCGCGCCTGCTCGTCCAGCAGCGCGCCCGCCAGCCGCTGGCCGATCGCCAGCGCCTGCGTCTGGAAGTAGTTGTCGCGCAGCACCAGGGCGGCCACCTGGTCGGTCATCTGCGGCAGCAAGGCATTGCGCTGTTTCTCGGTGAGCTCGCCGTCGGCCTGCGCCAGGCCCAGCAGGATCTTGATGTTCACCTCGTGGTCGGAGGTGTCGACGCCGGCGGAGTTGTCGATGGCGTCGGTGTTCAGCCTCACGCCGGCCAGCGCCGCCTCGATGCGGCCGCGCTGGGTGAAGCCGAGGTTGCCGCCCTCGGCCACGACCTTGCAGCGCAGCTGGCTGCCGTCGATGCGCACGGCGTCGTTGGCGCGGTCGCCCACGTCGGCATGGCTTTCGCTCGAGGCCTTCACGTAGGTGCCGATGCCGCCGTTATAGAGGAGGTCCACCGGCGCCTTCAGGATGGCGGTGACCAGTTCGGCCGGCGTGAGGTGTTCGGCGTCGATACCGAGCGCGCTGCGCGCCTGCGGCGACAGCGGCACCGACTTCTCCGAGCGCGCCCAGACGCCGCCGCCTTCGGAAACCAGCTTCGTGTCGTAGTCGGCCCAGGACGAGCGCGGCAGCCGGAACAGGCGCTCGCGCTCGGCGAAGGAGGACTCCGCATCCGGGTCCGGGTCGATGAACACGTGCCGGTGGTCGAAGGCGGCCACCAGCCGGATGTGCCGCGACAGCAGCATGCCGTTGCCGAACACGTCCCCGGACATGTCGCCGATGCCCGCGACGGTGAAGTCGGTGGACTGGGTATCGATGCCGAGGCCGCGGAAGTGGCGCTTGACGCTCTCCCAGGCGCCGCGGGCGGTGATGCCCATGGCCTTGTGGTCGTAGCCGCGGCTGCCGCCGGAGGCGAAGGCATCGCCCAGCCAGTGCCCGTATTCGGCGCTGATGGCGTTGGCGTGGTCCGAGAAACTCGCCGTGCCCTTGTCCGCGGCCACCACCAGGTAGGGATCGTCGCCGTCGATGCGCACCACCTGCGGCGGCGGCACCGCCCTGCCGCCCACCAGGTTGTCGGTGAGGTCCAGCAGGCCGCGCAGGTAGTCCTGGTAGCAGGCGATGCCCTCTTTCAGGAAGGCCTCGCGCTCGCCGGCGGGCGGCGCCTTCTTCAGCACGAACCCGCCCTTGGAGCCCACCGGCACGATCACCGTGTTCTTCACCATCTGGGCCTTCACCAGGCCCAGCACCTCGGTGCGGAAATCGTCCGGCCGGTCCGACCAGCGCAGGCCGCCGCGGGCCACCTTGCCGCCGCGCAGGTGGATGCCTTCGAAGCGCGGCGAGTACACCCAGATCTCGTACAGCGGCCGCGGCTCGGGCAGGCCCGGCACCTTCTGCGAATCGAGCTTGAAGCTCAGGAAGGGCCGGCGCGGCCCGGGCGCGCCGCTCGCGCCGACGCCGGTGCGCCAGTAGTTGGTGCGCAGCGTCGCCTGCAGCAGCGCCAGCAGCTGGCGCAGCACGCGGTCTTCCGACAGGTTGCTCACGCGGTCCAGCGCCTGCTCCAGCGCATTCACCTGCGAGGCCGCACCCTGCGCGTCGTGCCCCGCCGGGTCGAAGCGCAGGCGGAACAGCGACACCAGCATGCGCGCGATGCGCGGATGGTTCGCCAGCGTGGCGGCGATGGTCGCCTGCGACTGGGCGAAACCGATCTGCTTGAGGTACTTGGCGTACGCGCGCAGCACCACCACTTCCTCGGCCGACAGCGCCGCCAGCAGCACCAGCCGGTTGAAGTCGTCGTTCTCCACCTCGCCGCGGAACACGCGCGCGAACGCGTCCTCGAACAGGCGCGCCAAGGCCTGCTGGTCGATCTCCGCGTTGGGCTGCGCCTCCAGCGCGAAGTCGTGCAGGTAGATCGCCGCGCCGCTGCCGTCGTCGATGCGGTGGTTGTCCTCGGTGAGCACGCGCACGCCCATGTGTTCCAGCATGGGCAGGCTCTCGGACAGCACCACCGGCGCGCCGACGCGGTACACCTTCAGGCCCAGCCGCCCTTCCGGGCCGCCCAGCGGCCAGTACAGGGCCAGGCCCAGCGGCTCGTCGGCCGAGAGCGCCTGCAGCTTGCGGATGTCGTGCACCGCCGCGCGCGCGGGAACGCGCTCGCGGTAGGCCACCGGAAAGGCAGTGCCCCAGCGGCGGTTCAGCGCCAGCCCCGCGGCCTCGCCCTCGGCTTCGACCAGCGCTTCGCGCAGCTCGTCCTCCCAGCGGCGCGCGACCGCGGCGAGCTTGCGCTCCAGCGCCTTGCGGTCCACCGCCGGCATCGGGTTGGGCGCCACCCGCACGGTGAAGTGGATGCGCGCCAGCTGCGTGCCCGACAGCAGCACGTCGAAGTCGATGTGCGTGCCGTTGAAGGCCTGCAGCAGGATCTTCTGGAACTTCAGCCGCAGCTGGGTGGAGAAGCTCTCGCGCGGCACGAACACCAGGCAGGCGACGAAGCGCTCGAAGGTGTCCTGCCAGAGGAACAGGCGCAGGCGGTGGCGCTCGCCCAGGGCCAGGATGCCCATGGCGGTGTCGTACAGCTCCTCCTCGGGAATCTGGAACAGGTCGTCGCGCGGGAAGGTCTCCAGCGTGTGCTGCAGCGCCTTGGCCAGGTGGCCGTTGGGCGAGAAGCCGGCGCGCTGCGCGACCGCCTCCACCTTGCGGCGCAGCAGCGGCGTTTCGCCGGGGCGCTCCGAATAGGCGCTGGACGTGAACAGGCCGATGAAGCGGTGCTCGCCGATCACCCTGCCCTGCGCATCGAAGCGCTTGACGCCCACGTAGTCGGTGTAGCCGTCGCGGTGCACGGTGGAGCGCGTGTTCGCCTTGGTCACCACCAGCAACGGCGTGGGCGTGCGCGCCAGCGCCCGCGCCGCCGGCGGCAGCGCGGCGAAGCTGGCCGACTGCTCGCCGTGGCCTTCGCGCAGCAGGCCCAGGCCGCTGCCCTGCACCAGCCGCAGCGCCAGGTCGCCGCCTTGCTCCACCAGGTCGTGCTGGCGGTAACCGAGCAGCGTGAAATGTTCGTCGGCCAGCCATTGCAGGAAGGCGCGGGCCTCCTCGGCCTCCGCCGGCGGCACGCCCCTGGGCGGCGCACCGAGCTCGTCGCGCGCGGCGTGCAGGCGCGCGAGCATGGGCCTCCAGTCGGCGACGGCCGCCCGCACGTCGGCCAGCACGCGCTCCAGCCCCCTGGCCAGCGCGGCGCGCTGCTCCGGGTCGACCACGCGGTCGACTTCGATGTACATCCAGGACTCGCGCGGCTGATCCGGCGCCGAGTGCCGCGGCGCGACCGAGCGCAGCACGCCCTGCGCATCCCGCTGCACCGCGAAGATCGGGTGCACGATCAGGTGCAGCGCCAGCCCCTGGCGCGCGATCTCCAGCGAGACCGAGTCGACCAGGAAAGGCATGTCGTCGTTGACGACCTGCACGATGGTGTGGCGCGAGCCCCAGCCGTCCGCGCCCGGCGAAGGGCTGAACACGCGCACCTTGGCCGCGCCCGGGGGCCGCTGCGAGGCGAACTGCCAGTGGGACAGCAGCGCGCCCAGCAGGTCCTCGGGCGTGCGCTCGTCCAGGTCCTCCACGTCCACCTGGCGGAAGTACTCGCGCGAGAAGGTTTCCAGCGGCACCCCCTCGGCGCGCGGCTGGCGGGCGTCGGCGCGCGCCAGCACCGCGGCGATGCGCTCCTCGCGCTGGGTCTCGGTCACGGCGGCCATGTCGTTTTCTCCTGTGCCCGCACTGTAGGCAGCAAGCGTCCCCGGGGGTTCGTCCGGGGCATGCCGTATACGCATAATTCCATACTAGGGTTTTCCCTTCGGCTGGGGTCTACAATCGCAAGCCCCTTCCAGAACAAGCCGGCGCCAGCCTTTCCAGGCGCCCAGGAGACCGCACCCCATGTCCACCGTTCCCCCGGCGAAGTCCGACAAACGCGCCGAACTGCGCCTGGCCGCCCTCGACTACCACGAGCACCCGACCCCCGGCAAGATCGCGATCGCGCCGACCAAGCAGCTGGTGAACCAGCACGACCTGTCGCTCGCCTACTCGCCCGGCGTCGCCTCGCCCTGCGAGGAGATCGTCAAGGACCCGGCCAACGCCTTCCGCTACACCGCGCGCGGCAACCTGGTGGCGGTGATCACCAACGGCACGGCGGTGCTGGGGCTGGGCGACATCGGCCCGCTGGCCGCCAAGCCGGTGATGGAAGGCAAGGGCGTGCTGTTCAAGAAGTTCGCCGGCATCGACGTGTTCGACATCGAGGTGGCCGAGAAGAACGACCTGGACAAGCTGGTCGACATCATCGCGGCGCTGGAGCCGACCTTCGGCGGCATCAACCTGGAAGACATCAAGGCGCCGGACTGCTTCTACGTGGAGCGCAAGCTGCGCGAGCGCATGAAGATCCCGGTCTTCCACGACGACCAGCACGGCACCGCGATCACGGTGGCCGCCGCCATCCTCAACGGCCTGAAGGTCGTGGGCAAGGACATCCGCAACGTCAAGCTGGTCACCTCCGGTGCCGGCGCCGCGGCGCTGGCCTGCCTGGGCCTGCTGGTGAAGCTGGGCGTGCCGCGCAAGAACATCTTCGTCACCGACCTGGCGGGCGTGGTCTACACCGGCCGCAAGGAGCTGATGGACGAGGACAAGATCCAGTTCGCGCAGGACACCGCCGCGCGCACCCTGACCGAGGTGATCGAGGACGCCGACGTGTTCCTGGGCCTGTCGGCCGGCGGCGTGCTCAAGCCGGAGATGGTCAAGAAGATGGCGGCCAAGCCGCTGATCCTGGCGCTGGCCAACCCCAATCCGGAAATCCACCCGGACGAGGCCAAGGCCGCGCGCGCCGACTGCGTCATCGCCACCGGCCGCACCGACTACCCGAACCAGGTCAACAACGTC
>DASWUI010000827.1:0-2672 GCA_036401715.1 Ramlibacter sp.
TGCGCGAGAAGCTCGCGGTGGCGCTCGAACACGGCAAGGGCGTGCTGCACGTGCTGGCGCCGCTCGACGGCCTGCGCACCGCTTTCAGCCAGGGCCTGGCGAAGCACGACGGCTTCGGCACGGTGGAGGTGTTCTCGACGCTGCGCGCCTGCCCCGTGTGCGCGACCAGCTATCCCGAGCTGGACCCCCGCCTGTTCTCCTACAACAGCAAGCACGGCTGGTGGCCCGACTGCGTGGGCACCGGCGTGAAGCTCACGCGCGAGCAGCGCAGCGCCTTCGACGACACCGTGGTCGCCGCCGAGGACACGGGCCGCGAGCAGACCTTCGCCGAGCCGGAAGTGGAGGACGTGTCGGAAGAGACCTGTCCCACCTGCCAGGGCACGCGGCTGAACGCGCAGGCGCGGGCGGTGCGCTTCGACAAGACCGGCATCGCCGACATCGCCGCCCTGTCCGTGCGCGACGTGCGCCGCTGGGTCGAGGGCCTGCAGCTGCGCGGCGTGCTGAGCGCGCGCGAGCAGGGCATCGCGCGCGACCTGATCCCCGAGATCGGCTCGCGGCTGGAGTTCCTGGAGGAAGTGGGGCTGGGCTACCTGACGCTGGACCGCGGCGCACCCACGCTGTCGGGCGGCGAGGCGCAGCGCATCCGGCTGGCGGCGCAGCTCGGCTCCAACCTGCAGGGCGTGTGCTACGTGCTCGACGAGCCGACCATCGGCCTGCACGCCCGCGACAACCAGATCCTGCTGGATGCGCTGCACAAGCTGGGGAACAAGGGCAACACGCTGGTGGTGGTCGAGCACGACGAGGACACGATCCGCCGCGCCGACCACATCATCGACATCGGCCCCAGCGCCGGCAAGCGCGGCGGCCGCGTGATCGCGCAGGGCACGGCGCAGGAGGTGACGCAGGAGCCCGAGTCGCTCACCGGCCGCTACCTGCTGCACGCGATGAAGCACCCGCTGAAGCCGCGGCGCCTGGTCGACGGGATGGAGGGGCGCGAGCCGGTCGGCATCCCGGTCGCGGAGTCGCCGGTGGCGGTCACCAAGGGCAAGAAGCCGCGCTCCCTGCTCGCGCAGATGGCCTCTTCGCTCCCTGCCCCCGTGGGGGAGGGCGGGGGAGGGGGCGGCGCACCGACGGACTTCCTCCGCCTCAAGGGGGCCGACCTCCACAACCTCGCCGCGGTCGACGTGGACGTTCCGCTGAAGCGCCTCGTGGTCGTGACCGGCGTGTCCGGCTCCGGCAAGTCCACGCTCGCCCGGGACGTGCTGCTGCACAACGTGCAGATGGTGGTGCAGCAGCGCTCCACCAAGGCGGGGCGCGACGCGGACGCCGCCGGCAAGCGGCCCCGGTGGGTCGGCTGCAAGTCGCTGGACGGCTACCAGTCGGTGGACCGCGTGCTGGAAGTGGACCAGACGCCGATCGGCAAGACGCCGCGCTCCTGCCCCGCCACCTACATCGGCTTCTGGGACACCATCCGCAAGCTGTTCGCGGACACGCTGGAGGCGCGCGCGCGCGGCTACGGCCCGGGCCGCTTCTCCTTCAACACCGGCGAAGGCCGCTGCCCGTTGTGCGAGGGGCAGGGCGTGCGCACCATCGCGATGAGCTTCCTGCCGGACGTGAAGGTGCCTTGCGAGGCCTGCCGCGGGGCGCGCTTCAACCCGGAGACGCTGGCGGTCACCTGGCGCGGCAAGAGCATCGGCGACGTGCTGCAGATGGAAGTGGACGAGGCGGTGGAGTTCTTCGGCTCCATGCCCAACATCAGCCATCCGCTGCAGCTGCTGCGCGACGTGGGGCTCGGCTACCTGACGCTGGGGCAGCCCTCGCCGACGCTGTCGGGCGGCGAGGCGCAGCGCATCAAGCTGGTGACGGAACTGTCCAAGGTGCGCGACGACGTCACGCGCCGCGGCCAGAGGGCGCCGCACACGCTGTACGTGCTGGACGAGCCGACGGTGGGCCTGCACATGGCCGACGTCGAGAAGCTGATCCGGGTGCTGCACCGGCTGGTGGACGGCGGCCACAGCGTGGTGGTGATCGAGCACGACCTGGACGTGATCGCGGAAGCCGACTGGATCATCGACCTCGGGCCGGACGGCGGCTCGGCCGGTGGCAGGATCGTGGCGGCCGCGCCGCCCGAGGACGTGGTACGGCTGGGCACGCATACGGGCAAGGTGCTGCAGCCGGTGCTGGAGCGGTAAATTCCGTCATTCCCGCGGAGCCTTGGGTCCCCGCCTCCGCGGGGATGACGCAAGCATGAAGATCTTCTACAACGACCGCCACCCACGGCATCACGGGCGCCACGAGATGTTCCGCGGCCAGCTGGTGCCCTGCTTCGAGGTGCCCGCGCGCGCCGACTTCGTGCTGCGCGAGCTGCAGCGGCGCGGACTGGGAACGATCGAGTCCCCGGCCGCCGTGGAACGCTCCGTGCTGGAGCGCGTGCATGCGCCGCGCTACCTCGATTTCCTGGCCGGCGCCTGGGACGAGTGGGTCGCGCTGGATCCGGCGAATGCGCAGCGCGACGCGCTGCCCTCCTACTGGCCGATCCGCACCTTCCGCACCGACGTGCTGCCGGCGAGCTTCCCGGCGCGCATGGGCCTGTTCTCGTTCGACGCCGGCTCGCCCATCACCGCCGGTCCCCGGGCGGCGGCGGAGCACGGCGCGGCCTGCGCGGTGGCGGG
>DASWUI010000828.1:0-8440 GCA_036401715.1 Ramlibacter sp.
ACCAGCTGTCGGCCATCAAGCGGCTGATGAAGCAGCACAACGTCGACGAGGAACGCTTCCCGGCCAAGGAACTGCAGTGGACCATCGCCGGCTGGAAGGAGGAGGGCCTGCGGCCCAACATGGTGGATACGCGCACGGAGGAAGACCGGCGCAAGGTCGAGATCTACCAGCTTTACGAGGAGCAGTGCCAGCGCGAGGGCGTGGTCGACTTCGCCGAGCTGATGCTGCGCAGCTACGAGCTGCTGCGCGACAACGACCCGATCCGCGAGCACTACCGGCGGCGCTTCCACCACATCCTGGTCGACGAGTTCCAGGACACCAACAAGCTGCAGTACGCCTGGCTGAAGATGTTCGCGGGCGAGGGGAACTCCGTGTTCGCCGTCGGCGACGACGACCAGAGCATCTACGCCTTCCGCGGCGCCCGCGTGGGCAACATGGCGGACTTCGTGCGCGAGTTCAGCGTGCGCCACCAGATCAAGCTGGAGCAGAACTACCGCAGCTTCAGCAACATCCTGGACTCGGCCAACGCGCTGATCGCGCACAACAAGGCGCGCCTGGGCAAGAACCTGCGCACCGACCAGGGGCCGGGCGAGCCGGTGCGCGTGTACGAAGCGCCCACCGACATGGCCGAAGCGCAGTGGATGGTGGAGGAGATCCGCCAGCTCTACCGCGAAGCGGTGCCGCGCCACGAGGTCGCCGTGCTCTATCGCAGCAACGCCCAGAGCCGGGTGATCGAGACGGCCCTGTTCAATGCCGCGGTGCCCTACCGCGTGTACGGCGGCCTGCGCTTCTTCGAGCGCGCCGAGATCAAGCACGCCCTGTCCTACCTGCGCCTGCTGGAGAACCCCAACGACGACACCAGCTTCATCCGCGTGGTGAACTTCCCCGCCCGCGGCATCGGCGCGCGCACGGTCGAACAGCTGCAGGACGCCGCCCGCGCGGCGGGCTCCTCCCTGCACGACGCGGTGGGTGCGACCACCGGCAAGGCCGGCGCGAACCTCGCCGCCTTCGTGCAGAAGATCGACGCCATGCGCGCCGAGACCGAGGGGCTGACGCTGCGCGAGATCATCGAGGTGATGCTCCAGCGCAGCGGCCTGATCGACCACTACAAGGCCGAGCGCGACGGCGCCGACCGGGTGGAGAACCTGGAGGAACTGGTCAACGCCGCCGAGAGCTTCGTCACGCAGGAGGGCTTCGGCCGCGACGCGGTGGCGCTGCCGGTGGACGAACTCGGCGCCACCGTGCTGCGCCAGTCGCCGGCCAGCCAGGGGCTCGACCCCAGCCTGCCGGAAGTCAACGAGCCGGCACCCGACTACGTGCCGCCCGATGCGGAAACCGGCGAGACGCTGTCGCCGCTGGCCGCCTTCCTGACGCACGCCGCGCTGGAGTCGGGCGACAACCAGGCGCAGGCCGGGCAGGAGGCGGTGCAGCTCATGACGGTGCACGCGGCCAAGGGCCTGGCATTCGATTGCGTGTTCGTCACCGGCCTCGAAGAGGGGCTGTTCCCGAGCGAGCGTTCGCTGGCCGATTACGAGGGGCTGGAGGAAGAGCGCCGCCTGATGTACGTGGCGATCACGCGCGCGCGCAAGCGGCTGTACCTGAGTTATTCGCAGACGCGCCTGCTGCACGGGCAGACCCGCTACAACGTCAAGAGCCGCTTCTTCGACGAGCTGCCCGAGCATGCGCTCAAGTGGCTGACGCCCAAGAACCAGAACTTCGGCGGGTCCGCGTTCGGCTTCGGCATGGGCTATCCCAGTTCGCGGACCGCGGGTTCCGCGGGCAGCTACGGCCGCAGCGAGCCCTTTGCCAGCCCGCCGGTGCCGGTGCAGAAGGCGGAGCCGGCGCACGGCCTCAAGGCCGGGATGAAGGTGTTCCACACCAAGTTCGGCGAGGGCACCGTGCTGACGCTGGAAGGCTCCGGCCAGGACGCCCGCGCGCAGATCAACTTCCCGCGCCATGGCCACAAGTGGCTGGCGCTCTCGGTGGCCAAACTCACGCCGGTGACGTAGCTTTCCCATTGACGGGCCACGGGGCCGCGTCCACACTGCGGCTCCCGTTCCCTGGAGCCCCCGGATGAAGGCCCTCGTTGTTTCCGGCGCACTGCTGTTCGCCGCCCTGGCCGCGCAGGCGGCCGACACGCCCGGGGTCAGCCCCAACGTGCCGCAGCCGACGGTGCAGGACCGCATCGCCAGCGCCCGCAAGGCCGTGGCGAAGAACGACTGGAGCGGCGCGCTGCGCGAACTGAACGTCGCGTTGCGCGAGGACCCGGGCAACGCCGACGTGCACAACCTGATGGGCTACAGCTACCGCAAGCGCGCCTCGCCCGACCTCGCCAAGGCGATGGAGCACTACGGCATGGCGCTGAAGATCGACCCGACGCACAAGGGCGCGCACGAGTACATCGGCGAGGCCTACCTCATCAGGAAGCAGCTGCCGGACGCCGAGCGGCACCTGGCCGAGCTGGAGAAGATCTGCGGCGGGACTTCCTGCGAGGAATACCGCGACCTGGCGAAATCGATCGCGGATTTCAAGGCGAGGAACTGAAAAGGCACGTCATCCCCGCGCAGGCGGGGACCCGGGGCGTTCATGCTGCCCGCGAGCGGGCCGTCCGATGCGCAAGCCCTGGATTCCCGCCTGCGCGCGAATGACGACGGGCCCCTCAGCGCGCCAGCGGGTGCGGCTGCGGGTCCATGTACCCGGTGCCGTCCTTGCTGCCCTTGCGCCCGAGGATCTCCCAGGCCGTGCGCTGGTTCATCAGCGCGGCGACCATCTCCACTTCCTCGTCGGTGTGGTTGATCGCGCGGGCGGGCGTGAGCAGCTTGCCGTTCCTCGGTTCCACCTCGCCCCAGAAGGACTGGTGGTATTCGGCCCGCGAGAGCACGCGCTCCCTGCCCGCCGACACTTCCACCGTGCCGTAGCAGTTGCAGAAGTAGCTGCGGCCGCTGTCCTGC
This sequence comes from Ramlibacter sp., assembly GCA_036401715.1. Lineage (GTDB taxonomy): Bacteria > Pseudomonadota > Gammaproteobacteria > Burkholderiales > Burkholderiaceae_C > Ramlibacter. The sequence continues at coordinate 2,952 of DASWUI010000828.1, forward strand.
ACTTCCGCATAGATGCCGGTGCCGCGGATGCCTGCCGTCAGCGTCGGCATCGCGACCTGGCGGTGGCTGCCGCGCGACCAGACGCCCACCACGGCGCCGGTGATCAGGCGCAGCACGCTCACCGCCGTCAGCGTGTCGCCGCGCTCCACCCGCATGCGCGTGTTCCGCCGCACCAGGAAGGCCGAGTTGCCCATCACGAAGGCGAGGTGGCCGTCCGGGCCGGTGACGATGTCGTCGCCGGTCTGGATGAACTGCTCCTGGCGCAGCGGCTGGCCGTTCACCAGCGCCTCGCCGCGCAGTTCGACGACGTTGCTGCGCTGCTGGGCGTGCGCGGCGAGGAAGCCGCCGCCGGCGGTCCAGGCCGCCGCCGCCTGCAGGAAGCCGCGGCGGCGGAACCAGAGCAGCTCCCGCTCGCTGCGTCCCTCCAGGGTGTGCTGGGTCATGGCGTCGTCTCTCCTCCGGGGCCAGGGGCCGTCTCCTCCGCGTCGTCGGCGCGGAAGCAGTCGCGGAACGTGAAATACACCGAGGTGGTGACCATCGCCAGCATCAGCAGGACCAGCGGGATCAGGATGGTGTTGGCGGCGGACTGCCCGCCCAGCAGGGCAGCCAGCAGGCTGACCACCAGGCCGAAGACCATGAAAACGCCGACCCACGTGAAGCCGTACACGATGAAGGCCCCCGCATTGCGCAGGCACGCGACGGCACTGAAGAACAGGCTCTTGACCGGCGAGATGCCGTGCCAGTGCACCAGGGCCGGCGCATGCCAGAACAGCATGTACAGCGGCAGGTGCAGCACGAGCGAGGCGAGCATCCGCGCCGCTCCCGCCGGGTCCGGCGTGGCGCCCGCCCGGGCCGCGGGCTCCGGCAGGTCGCCGATGATGAGGGCGCTGAGGGCCCCGAGCAGGGCCGCGCCGGCGGTGAAGATCACCCCCAGCACCAGCATGGCCCGCAGGCGTTCGCGCCCGGCGCGAAACCCGCTGATCAGGACGGTCGGCATGGGGAAGCGGCCGCTGGCCGCTTCCGACGTCGCCACCATGAGGCCCAGCGTCGCCGCCGGCACCAGCATGGCGGCGAGCACCGGCCCGATCACCGGGATCTGGGAGATCACCAGCACCACGGCCATGTACATGAAGAACAGCCCGGTCAGCGCCAGGGGCTGCTTCATGAAGGTCTGGACCCCGAGCTTCACCCACTGGATGCCGGTGCGCGCCGGGACGATATTGAGTTTCACGAACTGAATTTACCCGATGGCAAGCCGCGTCACAGGCTGGCGGCCGTGACAGGATGGTCCACGCGCTGGCGCAGCACGCGCTCGAAGTGCGAGGGGTCGTGCGGCTGGAGCAGGGAGGCCTCGCGCGGCAGGTGGAAGTCCCACAGCCGCGAGATCCAGAAGCGCAGGGCGCCGGCCCGCAGCATCGCCGGCAGCAGCTGGCGCTCGGCGGCGGCCAGCGGGCGGACCTCCGCGTAGGCCTGGACGAAGGCGGCGGCCCGCTTGCGATCGTGCGCGCCCGTGGGCAGGTCGACCGCCCAGTCGTTGAGGCACACGGCCAGGTCGAACAGCCAGCTGTCCACCCCGGCGAAATAGAAATCGAAGAAGCCGGTGAGCCGGCCGTCCTGGAACATCACGTTGTCGCGGAACAGGTCGGCGTGGATCGCACCGCGGGGCAGCGCGGCGTAGGCCGAACTCGCCGCCACGTGGTTCTGGTAGGCGAGCTCGGCGCGCAGCAGCGCCGCCTGCTCCGGCGTCACGAAGGGCAGCACCACCGGCACGGTCTCGTTCCACCAGGCCAGCCCGCGCAGGTTCGGCTGCCGGCGGTTGTATTCGCGCCCGGCCAGGTGCATGCGCGCGAGCATGGCGCCCACCTGGGCGCAGTGCTCCGTGCCGGGGGCGAGTTCGTGCCTGCCTTCCAGCTTGTTCACCAGCGCCGCCGGCTTGCCGCACACCGTGTGCAGGATGTCGCCGCCGCGGTCCGCCTGCGGGTCGGGCACCGGGATGCCGTGCTGCGCCAGGTGCTTCATCAGGTGCAGGTAGAAGGGCAGCTGCGCGGCGGTGAGCCGTTCGAACAGGGTCAGCACGAACTCGCGCTGGCCCAGCATGTCTTCGGCGGTGACGAAGTAGTTGGTGTTCTCGATGCCGCTCTGGATGCCACGCAGCGCGCGCAGCTCGCCCAGGTTCAGCTCGCGCAGCAGCGCGCCCGCCTCGCTCTCGGAGACTTCGGTGAAGACGGCCATGTCAGAAGGAGAAGAGGTTCCAGACGCGCTGCTTGCGGCCGGCCAGGCCGTCGCGGTTCTCGGAGGGGCGGTTGCGCGCCATGTCGTCGCCGGGGATCTCGTAGGCGGGCACGTCCGCCTTGGGCTGGACGGTGATGGTCTGCGTCTGCCCGCCCACGCGCAGTTCGTCGATGCGGTTGCCGGCGTCCTCGATGCGGATGCGCTCGATCTTCTGGTTGGACTTGGGATCCAGGGTGCCTTCGCGCTCGATCTTCGCCTGGGCGAAGGAGAGCATGGGGACGAGGGCGATCAGGAGGAGCATCGGACGCATGTCCGGATTGTAGGTCGGGGTGAGCGGGGCAGCCCCAGCCCCGGCGGACCCACCCGGGCACAATCCCCTCCCATGAGCGAGACGGACCAAGTCCCCCAACCCGAACCCAAGGTGCTGCTGCTGGTCGACGGCTCCAGCTACCTGTACCGCGCCTACCACGCCATGCCCGACCTGCGCGCGGTCCCCGGCGACCCGGCGAGTCCCGCCACCGGCGCCATCCGCGGCATGATCAACATGATGCAGAAGCTGCGCCGCGACGTCCGCGCGGACTACGCGGCCTGCGTGTTCGACGCGCCCGGCGCCACCTTCCGCGACGAGCTCTATCCCGACTACAAGGCCACGCGCTCGCCCATGCCCGATGACCTGCGGGCGCAGATCGAGCCGATCCACGAGGTGGTGCGGCTGCTCGGGTGGAAGGTGCTCAACGTCCCCGGCGTGGAAGCCGACGACGTGATCGGCACGCTGGCCTGCATGGCGAGCGAGCGCGGCATGGTCACCGTGATCTCCAGCGGCGACAAGGACCTCTCCCAGCTGGTCAACGAGCGCGTGACGGTGATCGACACCATGAACGACCGCCGCCGCGACCTGAACGGCGTCGAAGTGGAATTCGGGGTGCCGCCGCGCCTGATGGTGGACTACCAGACCCTGGTGGGCGACGCGGTGGACAACGTGCCCGGCGTCGACAAGGTCGGCCCCAAGACCGCGGTCAAGCTGCTCAAGGAATTCGGCTCGCTCGACGACCTGATCGCCCGCGCCCACGAAGTCAAGGGCGCGGTCGGCGAGAACCTGCGCAAGGCGCTGGCCTGGCTGCCCAAGGGGCGCGAGCTGCTCACGATCCGCACCAACTGCGACCTCAAGGACCACATTCCCGGCTTTCCCGAACTGGAGGACATCGCGGTCGGCGGCCAGGACGTGGAGAAGCTCAAGGGCTTCTACGACCGCTTCGGCTTCAAGGGCCTGGTCAAGCAGCTGGAAAGCCACGACGTGCCGCCCGAGCTGATCGGCGAGCACAGGAAGCGCGAACGCGCCCCCGCGCCGCCCGGCACCACCGGCGGGCTGTTCGAGGAGCCGGACCTGTCGGGGCTGTCGCAAGCCACGACGCTGCACTACGAGACCGTGTTCACCTGGGACCAGTTCGAGACCTGGGTGCAGCGCATCGAGGCGGCGCCGCTGGTGGCGGTGGACACCGAGACCGACTCGCTCGACGAGATGGTGGCCTCGATCGTGGGCCTGTCCTTCAGCCCCGAGCCGGGACTGGCCTGCTACATCCCGCTGGCGCACGACTACCAGGGCGTGCCCGACCAGCTGCCGCGCGACGACGTGCTGCAGCGCCTGCAGCCCTGGCTGGAGGACCCGGAGAAGAAGAAGCTGGGCCAGCACATCAAGTACGACCGGCACGTGTTCGCCAACCACGGCATCGACGTGCGCGGCTACGTGCACGACACGATGCTGGAGAGCTACGTGCTGGAAGTGCACAAGCCGCACGGCCTGGCCAGCCTGGCCGAGCGCCACCTGGGGCGCACCGGCATCGACTACGAAACCGTCGCCGGCAAGGGCGCGCACCAGATCGGCTTCAACCAGGTGCCCATCGACAAGGCGGCGGAATACTCGTGCGAGGACTCCGACCAGACCCTGGACGTGCACCTGGCGCTGTGGCCCAAGCTGGAGCGCGATTCGAGGCTGAAGTTCATCTACGACCTGGAGATCCAGTGCAGCGAGGTGCTGTACCGGGTGGAGCGCAACGGCGTGCTGATCGACGCCGGGGGGCTGGCGCGGCAAAGCCACGAACTGGGCCAGCGCATCATGCAGCTCGAACGGGAGGCGCACGAGCTCGCGGGGCAGCCCTTCAACCTGGGCAGCCCGAAGCAGATCGGCGAGGTGTTCTTCACCACGCTGGGCCTGCCGGTGTTGAAGAAGACCGCCAGCGGCGCGCCCAGCACCGACGAGGAAGTGCTGGAGAAGCTGGCCGAGGACTATCCGCTGCCCGCGAAGGTGCTGGAGCACCGCAGCCTGTCCAAGCTCAAGGGCACCTACACCGACAAGCTGCCGCAGCAGGTGCATCCGCGCACGGGCCGCGTGCACACGCACTACGCGCAGGCGGTGGCGGTCACCGGGCGGCTGTCCAGCAACGAGCCCAACCTGCAGAACATCCCGATCCGCACGGCCGAGGGCCGGCGCATCCGCGAGGCCTTCATCGCCGCGCCCGGCTGGCGCATCGCCAGCGCCGACTACAGCCAGATCGAGCTGCGCATCATGGCGCACATCAGCGAGGACGAGGCGCTGCTGCGCGCCTTCCGCGAGAACCTCGACGTGCACCGCGCCACCGCCTCGGAAGTGTTCGGGGTGCCGGTGGACCAGGTCTCCAGCGAGCAGCGCCGCTACGCCAAGGTGATCAACTTCGGCCTGATCTACGGCATGAGCAGCTTCGGGCTGGCGCGCAACCTGGGCATCGAGAACGCGGCGGCCAAGAGCTACATCGACCGCTACTTCCAGCGCTATCCCGGCGTGAAGCAGTACATGGACGAGACGCGGCTGGCCGCCAAGAGCCGCGGCTACGTGGAAACCGTGTTCGGCCGCAGGCTCTACCTGCCCGAGATCAACTCACCCAACGGCCCGCGCCGCGGCAGTGCCGAGCGCCAGGCGATCAACGCGCCCATGCAGGGCACCGCCGCCGACCTGATCAAGCTGTCGATGGTCAAGGTGCAGGAGGTGCTCGACCGCGAGCAGCGCGCCACCAAGATGGTCATGCAGGTGCACGACGAACTGGTGTTCGAGGTGCCGGAGGACGAGGTGGAGTGGCTGCGCACCGAGATCCCGCGCCTGATGGCCGGCGTGGCCGAACTGCGCGTGCCGCTGCTGGCGGAAATCGGGATCGGGGCGAACTGGGAAGAGGCGCACTGAGGCCGGTATGACTCCCTCTCCCCCTGGGAGAGGGCTGGGGTGAGGG
>DASWUI010000829.1:0-8005 GCA_036401715.1 Ramlibacter sp.
CTTCGGCTTCGGCAGCCTGTGCGTGATGGTGGAAGGGCGCTGCTCGCTGTCCTCCTACGTCACCGGCGAATCGCCCAACACGCACGGCGTCTGCTCGCCGCCCAAGGCGGTGCGCTGGCAGGAAACCCCCAAGGGCCTGGAAGCGCGCCTGGGCGGCGTGCTGATCGACCGCTACGCCACGGGCGAGAACGCCGGCTACCCCACGCTGTGCAAGGGCCGCTTCGACGTGGGCAGCGACCGTGGCTTCTATGCGATCGAGGAGCCCACCAGCCTGAACACCCTGGACCTGCTGCCGCAGCTCGTGAAGATGGGCGTGCGCGCCGTCAAGATCGAAGGCCGCCAGCGCAGCCCCGCCTACGTCGCCCAGGTCACGAAGATCTGGCGCGAGGCCATCGACCAGTGCCTGGACCTCGGCCACCGCTACGCGGTGAAGACCGGCTGGATGGCCGGGCTGGACCAGCTGGCCGAAGGCCAGCAGCACACCCTGGGCGCGTACCACCGCAACTGGAAGTAGGACCCATGAAGCTTTCCCTCGGCCCCCTGCTTTACTACTGGCCGCGCGAGACCGTGCTGGCCTTCTATGCCCAGATGGCGGAAACGCCGGTGGACATCGTCTACCTGGGCGAGGCCGTCTGTTCGCGCCGGCACGAGATGCGCCTGTCCGACTGGCTCGACGTCGCGCGCATGCTGCGCGAAGCCGGCAAGGAGCCGGTGCTGTCCACGCAGGTGCTGCTGGAGTCGGGCGCCGACGTCGCCACCATGCACAAGATCGCCGCCAACGGCGAGTTCACGGTGGAAGCCAACGAGATGGGCGCGGTGCATTGCCTGGCCGGCAAGGTGCCCTTCGTGGCCGGCCCGCACCTGAACCTGTACAACGCCGACGCGCTGCAATGGATGGCCGGGCTCGGCGCGTCGCGCTGGGTGATGCCCACCGAGATGAAGCGCGAGGACCTCGCGATCCTGCAACGCCAGAAACCCGAGGGCCTGGAGACCGAGGTGTTCACCCTCGGCCGCTTGCCGCTCGCCTTCTCCGCGCGCTGCTTCACGGCCCGCCACGCCAACCTGCCCAAGGACGACTGCGGCTTCAGCTGCATCGCGCACCCCGACGGCCTGATGCTGCGCACCCGGGAAGACGAGCCCTTCCTGGTGCTCAACGGCATCCAGACCCAGTCGGCGCGTGTCTACAGCCTGCTGGAAGACCTGTGCAGCCTGGTGACCTCCGGAGTCGACGTGCTGCGACTGAGCCCGCAGTCACGGAACATGGCCGAGGTGATCGCCCTGTTCGACGCGGCCCGCAACGGCGACATCAAGGCCGGCCAGGCGCAGGAGCAACTGCAGGCACTGCTGCCGGACGAGCACTGCAACGGCTACTGGCACGGCGCGCCCGGCCTGGAGCGCGTGCGCGGGGTGCCGGCATGAAGGCGCTCGCCCGCGGACTGCCCGAATGCCCACCGCTGGTGGCGGCCCTGCTGGCGAAGCTGCCGGCCTACCCCGGCTCGCTGCTGCTCACCACCGCGCTGAATGCCGGCCTCGCCCCGCACCTGCCGTCCGACGTGGCGCAGCTGATGACGCGCCGCAAGTTCCGCATCCACGTGCGGGACGCCCGCATCGCCTTCGACTTCACCTGGACCGGCAGCCGCTTCGCGCCGCTGGCCCGGCAGGCACAGACCGACCTGACGATCAGCGCCAGCGGCCCGGACTTCGTGCGCATGGCGCGGCGCGAGGAAGACCCGGACACGCTGTTCTTCAGCCGCCGCCTGCTGATGGAGGGCGACACCGAGCTGGGCCTGGTCGTGAAGAACACGCTCGACGCGCTGGAGCTGCCGGTGCTGGAGCACCTCAGCCGCTTCGGCCGCAAGCCGGACGCGGCGCGCGAGCCCTCGCGGCGGGGTACCGGGCCATGGGCCTGAACGACGCCGCGGCGAACAGGCGCATCGTCGTCGCCATCTCGGGCGCGAGCGGCGCGACCTACGGCGTGCGCATCCTGCAGGCGCTGCGCGACGCGCCCGGCCACGAGTCGCACCTGGTCGTCTCGCCCGCGGGCTGGCGCAACCTGCGGCACGAACTGGCCATGACGGCGAGCGACCTGCGCCCGCTGGCGGACCACGTGCACGAGGCGGGCGACATCGGCGCGGCCATCGCCAGCGGCAGCTTCCGCTGCGCCGGCATGGTGGTGGCCCCGTGCTCCATGCGCACCCTGGGCGCCGTCGCCAACGGCCTGGGCGACAACCTGATCACCCGCGCGGCCGACGTGATGCTCAAGGAGCGCCGGCGGCTGGTGCTCATGGTGCGCGAAACGCCGCTGCACCTGGGGCACCTGCGCAACATGGTGGCCGTCACCGAGATGGGCGGCATCGTCTGCCCGCCGATCCCCGCCTTCTACCTGCGCCCGCAGACCGTGCAGGAGATCGTCGACCAGGCCGTGGCGCGGGTGCTGGACCTGCTGGACGTCCCGCACACGCTGTCGGCGCGCTGGAACGGCGAAGCGCCGGCGGCCTGAGATGCCTTATCGGGACCTGCGCGAGTTCATCGCGCAACTGGAGCAGGACGGCGACCTGCGGCGCATCGCCGAGCCGGTCTCGCCGTACCTGGAGATGACCGCGGTGGCCGACCGCGTGCTGCGCGCCGGCGGCCCGGCCCTGCTGTTCGAGCAGCCCACGGGCCATCGCATGCCGGTGCTGGCCAACCTGTTCGGCACGCCGCAGCGGGTGGCCCGCGCGATGGGCGTGGCCGACCTGAAAGGCGTGCGTCCCTTCGGCGAGCTGCTGGCGCGGCTGAAGGAGCCGGAGCCGCCGCGCGGCTTCAAGGAGATGCTGGGCATGGGCGAGCTGCTCAAGCGCCTGTGGCACATGGCGCCGCGCGAGCTGGCGAGCGCGCCGTGCCAGGAGAAGGTGCTGGAGGGCGAGGACGTGGACCTGGGCGCGCTGCCGGTGCAGCACTGCTGGCCGGGCGACGTCGCACCCCTCATCACCTGGGGCCTGACGATCACCAAGGGCCCCAACAAGCCGCGCCAGAACCTGGGCATCTACCGCCAGCAGGTCCTCGGGCGCAACCGGCTGATCCTGCGCTGGCTGCCCCATCGCGGCGGCGCGCTCGATTTCCGCGACCACTGCATGGCGCATCCCGGCGAGCCGTATCCGGTGGCCGTGGCACTGGGGGCCGATCCGGCGACGCTGCTGGGGGCGGTGACGCCGGTGCCCGACACGCTGTCGGAATACCAGTTCGCCGGCTTGCTGCGCGGCGGCCGCACCGAAGTCGCCCCCGCCATGGGAGTGCCGCTGCGCGTGCCCGCGACGGCGGAGATCGTGCTGGAAGGCCACATCCGCCCGGATCCCACCCATCCCAGCGGCTTCGAGCACGCGCTGGAAGGCCCGTACGGCGACCACACCGGCTACTACAACGAGCAGGCCTCGTTTCCCGTGCTGACGGTGGAGCGCATCACCATGCGCCGCGAGCCGATCTACCACTCCACCTACACCGGCAAGCCGCCCGACGAACCGGCGGTGCTGGGGCTGGCGATGAACGAGCTGTTCATCCCGCTGCTGCAGCGGCAGTTCCCCGAGATCGTGGACTTCTACCTGCCGCCGGAGGCATGCAGCTACCGCATGGCGGTGGTGAGCATCCGCAAGGCCTACCCGGGCCATGCCCGGCGCGTGATGATGGGCGTGTGGAGCCACCTGCGCCAGTTCATGTACACCAAGTTCGTGCTGGTGGTGGACGAGGACGTGGACGTGCGCGACTGGCGCGAGGTGATGTGGGCCCTGTCCACGCGCATGGACCCCGCGCGCGACACGATGATGATCGAGCACACCCCCATCGATTACCTGGACTTCGCCTCGCCGGTGGCCGGCCTGGGCAGCAAGATGGGCATGGACGCCACCAACAAGTGGCCCGGGGAGACGCAGCGCGAGTGGGGCCGGCCGATTACCATGGAGCCCGCCGTCGCGGCGCGCGTGCAACGGCTGTGTGAAGAGCTGGGCTGCTGAATCCTTTACGCAGGCTGCGCTCTGTTACTCCTGGCCGTCAACGCGGCCGCCGCGGCTACCGTTGGACAGTCAATCACTCGAGAAGGCCGGATTCATGCGCACCCCCATCCTCCTGGCGGCCCTGGCCGCCGTCCTGGCGTCCACGCCGGCCCTGGCCGACGATGACGACCACCGCGGACACGGCAAGGGCAGGAAGCACAAGGAGGAGTTCTGGGACGGGAACTGCAAGGTCACCCGCGAGTGGAAGAAGGACGGCGAGTACAAGGAAAAGCGCAAGTGCAAGGCGCGCGAGTACGAGCACGAGCACGCGCACCGGCCGGTGCGCGTGGTGCCGGCGCAGCCGGTCGTGGTCTATCCGCCCTGGATGGTCCAGCAGCAGGGTGAGTACGTCTACAAGCCGCAGTACCGCCCGGCGCCGGTGGCGGGCACGTACCGCTGCAACAGCAAGGCGGTCGGGCAGGTGCTCGGCGGCATCGTCGGCGGCGTGCTCGGCAACCAGATCGGCAAGGGCGACGGCCGCACGCTGGCGACCATCGGCGGCGCCGTGGCCGGCGTGCTCGTCGGCGGCCAGGTCGGCCAGCGGATGGACGCGCAGGACCAGGGCTGCGTCGGCGAAGTGCTGGAAGTGGCGCCGGCGGGACGCCGCGTGCAGTGGGCCGACGGGCCGGCCAACTACGTCGTCGTTCCGGGGCAGGTGAACTACGTGCAGGGGTCCTACTGCCGCCCGTACACGATGGAAGTGCGCGTCCAGGGCGAGGGCACGCAGCGCACGCGCGGCACGGCGTGCCGGCGTCCGGATGGCGTCTGGGTCGCCAGCTGAAGACCCTCGTGGCCCCTTGACTGCCGCAACGGCGGGCGCCCCAAAAGGAAAGCGGCCCCGCGGGGCCGCTTCTCCAAATCCTTGGGTCCCCGCCTGCGCGGGGATGACGGTTATTTGCTCGCGTGGTCGCCGCCGTGGCCGCCGGCCGCATGGAACTGCGGTGCGCGGACCTTGGGCTGGCGCGGGGGGCGGTCGGCGGGCGGGGCGGGCTGCTGCGTCTGGATGGCGCCCGGCTGGGCCTGGATGTTCTGCGCGAGCTGGCCCTTGGGGCCCTGCTGGATTTCGAAGCTGACGCGCGAACCCTGCTTCAGCGTCTTGAAGCCGTCCATGGCGATCGCCGAGAAATGGGCGAAGACATCCGAGCCGCCGCCATCGGGCTCGATGAACCCGAAGCCCTTGGCATCGTTGAACCACTTGACTGTGCCGGTCGCCATGATTGCGCGCCCCCGTTTTTGTTCCCTCAGAGGCGGGAGAGTGTCCATGAAGACCGCTCAGCTGTCAATATTTTCACTTAGTGGCACGCAAGTGCCCGTCGCCGAACGCTTTCTGCCCCGCCGGCCTTGCGCGCGACCAAAAAATGTGCCGCGCAGCCCGGCTGTCGCTTGAATGTGACGGGACCGTCTCCAATTCACCTTGGGTCGGCGGGTGCTGTTTCCCGTCGATAGAATGATTTTCATGGCCAGTCAGACACCTGTTCCTCCCCCGGCCGGACCCGTGATCCGGCGGTCGGACGACGACGGCGGTTCGGTGGTGGCGGAGAAGAAGCTCCAGAAGACCAAACCCCCGCAGATGTACCAGGTCGTCATGTTGAACGACGACTACACGCCCATGGAATTCGTGGTGGTGGTGATCCAGGAGTTTTTCAACAAGGACCGGGAGACGGCCACGCAGATCATGCTGAAGATCCACCTGGACGGAAAAGGCATCTGCGGCGTCTATTCGAGGGACGTCGCGGCCACGAAGGTCCAGCAGGTCCAGGAGGCCGCCCGCCAGGCAGGGCATCCCCTGCAATGTTTGAGTGAACCGGTCGAGTGATCCGGGCTCAGAGGAAGTAGAGTTAGATTGAACGACAGGCAGAAGGAAATCACATGATTGCCCAGGAATTGGAAGTCAGCCTCCACATGGCCTTCGTGGAAGCGCGTCAGCAGCGCCACGAGTTCATCACCGTGGAGCATCTCTTGCTGGCCCTGCTGGACAATCCCAGCGCGGCCGAAGTGCTGCGCGCGTGCAGCGCCAACATCGACGACCTGCGCAAGTCGCTGGCGAACTTCATCAAGGACAACACGCCCCAGGTCGCGGGGACCGACGACGTGGACACCCAGCCGACGCTGGGCTTCCAGCGCGTCATCCAGCGCGCGATCATGCACGTGCAGTCCACCGGCAACGGCAAGAAGGAAGTCACCGGCGCGAACGTGCTGGTCGCGATCTTCGGCGAGAAGGACTCGCACGCCGTGTACTACTTGCACCAGCAGGGCGTCACCCGCCTGGACGTGGTGAACTACATCGCGCACGGCATCAAGAAGAGCGATCCGCCCGAGCCGGCCAAGAGCGGTGAGAACACCGGCTCCGAAGGCGAGGAGGGCGGCGAGAAGAACGAGAAGGCTTCCCCGCTCGAGCAGTTCACGCTGAACCTGAACCAGTCGGCCAAGGACGGCAAGATCGACCCGCTGATCGGCCGCGAGTACGAGGTCGAGCGCGTGATCCAGATCCTGTGCCGCCGCCGCAAGAACAACCCGCTGCTGGTGGGCGAGGCCGGTGTCGGCAAGACCGCGATCGCCGAAGGCCTGGCGTGGCGCATCGTGCAGAAGGAAGTGCCGGAGATCCTGGCGGACTCCAACGTGTACTCCCTCGACATGGGCGCGCTGCTGGCGGGCACCAAGTACCGCGGCGACTTCGAGCAGCGCCTGAAGGGCGTGCTGCGGTCGCTCAAGGACAAGCCCAACGCGATCCTGTTCATCGACGAGATCCACACCCTGATCGGCGCCGGCGCGGCGTCGGGCGGCACGCTGGACGCATCGAACCTGCTGAAGCCCGCGCTCTCGAGCGGCGCGCTCAAGTGCATCGGCGCGACCACGTTCACCGAGTACCGCGGCATCTTCGAGAAGGACGCGGCCCTGTCGCGGCGCTTCCAGAAGGTCGACGTGGTCGAGCCGAGCGTGGAGCAGACGGTGGAGATCCTCAAGGGCCTCAAGAGCCGCTTCGAGGAGCACCACAGCGTGAAGTACGCAGCGGCCGCACTGCAGGCCGCCGCGGAACTCTCGGCGAAGTACATCAACGACCGGCACCTGCCGGACAAGGCCATCGACGTGATCGACGAGGCCGGCGCCGCCCAGCGCATCCTGCCGGTGAACAAGCGCAAGAAGACCATCTCCAAGGCGGAAGTCGAGGAGATCGTGGCCAAGATCGCGCGCATCCCGCCCGCCTCCGTGTCCAGCGACGACCGCAGCAAGCTGCAGACGCTGGAGCGCGACCTCAAGAGCGTGGTGTTCGGCCAGGACAAGGCACTGGACGTGCTCGCGGCTTCCGTGAAGATGGCGCGCAGCGGCCTGGGCCGCGGCGACAAGCCGATCGGCGCCTTCCTGTTCTCCGGCCCCACGGGCGTCGGCAAGACGGAAGCGGCCAAGCAGCTGGCCTACATCATGGGCATCGACCTGATCCGCTTCGACATGTCCGAGTACATGGAGCGGCACGCCGTGTCGCGCCTGATCGGCGCGCCTCCGGGCTACGTCGGCTTCGACCAGGGCGGCCTGCTCACCGAGGCCATCACGAAGAAGCCGCACGCGGTGCTGCTGCTCGACGAGATCGAGAAGGCGCACCCGGACATCTTCAACGTGCTGCTGCAGGTGATGGACCACGGCACGCTGACCGACAACAACGGGCGCAAGGCCGACTTCCGCAACGTGATCATCATCATGACCACGAACGCGGGGGCCGAGACCATGAACAAGTCGGTGATCGGCTTCACCAACGAGCGCCAGGCGGGCGACGAGATGGCCGACATCAAGCGCCTGTTCACGCCGGAGTTCCGCAACCGCCTCGACGCGATCGTCAGCTTCAAGCCGCTGGACGAGCAGATCATCCTGCGCGTGGTCGACAAGTTCCTGCTCCAGCTCGAGCAGCAACTGGCCGAGAAGAAGGTGGAAGTCACCTTCACCGACAAGCTGCGCAAGCACCTGGCCAAGAAGGGCTTCGATCCGTT
>DASWUI010000830.1:0-2212 GCA_036401715.1 Ramlibacter sp.
ACCTGCAGGCGGTCGTGCGCGAGCTGGCGCCCGGCGGCGCCATCGCGCTGGCAGGCTTCTCCTTCGGCGCCTTCGTGGCGGCAGAGGCCCTGCAGTCGCTGTGGAGCGAGCGTGACGTGCGTGCGCTGGTGCTGGTGGGCACGGCCGCGTCGCGCTTCCAGGTGCCTGCGCTGCCGCGCGAGAGCCACGAGCGCGCGCTCGTCATCCATGGCGAGCAGGACGAGACGGTGCCGCTCGCTGCCGTGCTGGACTGGGCCCGGCCGCAGTCACTTCCGGTTACGGTGGTGCCCGGGGTCGAGCATTTCTTTCACGGACAATTACCGCTCCTCAAGAACCTGGTGGTCCACCACCTGCGCGCACTGGAATGACAACTCGTTGGATGCAGGCGCTGATCGCGCCGTGGCTGGTCTTTTTCTGCCTGGCAGCCGCTGCCCAGGTCCCGCAGCCGCCGGAAGTCGCGGCCCGCAGCTACCTGCTGATGGACGTCAGCGCCAACCAGGTGCTCGCAGCGCGCGACCCGGATTCGCCGGTCGAGCCTGCTTCGCTGACCAAGCTGATGACGGCGTACATCGTCTTCGACGCACTGCGCGCCAAGAAGATCTCGCTGCAGCAGACCCTTCCGGTGAGCGAGCGCGCCTGGAAGATGCCGGGGTCGCGCATGTTCATCGACCCCAAGATGCAGGTGCCGGTGGAGGACCTCATCAAGGGCATGATCGTGCAGTCCGGCAATGACGCGACCATGGCGCTGGCCGAGGGCGTCGGCGGCACGGCCGAACATTTCGTGGAGCTCATGAACCAGCAGGCCAAGGCCCTGGGCATGAAGAACACCACGTACAAGAACCCGGAAGGCCTGACGGCGCCCGGCCACACCACCACGGCGCGCGACCTGAGCATCCTGTCCACGCGGCTGATGCAGGACTTCCCGGAGTTCGTCGGCTACTACAAGATCCAGAAGTACCGCTACCAGGGCACGCCGACGGCCAACGACACCAACCGGAACATGCTGCTGTTCCGCGATCCCACCGTCGACGGCCTCAAGACCGGTCACACCGATGCCGCCGGCTACTGCCTCATCGCCACGGCCAAGCGCGACTTCCCGAACCTGGCCGGTCGCCGGCTGCTGGCGATCGTCCTGGGCGCCAACAGCGAGACCGCGCGCGCCAACGAGGCGCAGAAACTGCTGAACTGGGGCTTCACGGCCTACGAAGGGCTCAAGCTCTTCGATGCCAACCAGGCGGTGCTGGAGCCGCAGGTCTGGAAAGGCACGGAAAAGACGGTCAAGCTCGGCCAGACCCAGCCGATCGTGCTGGCCGTGCCGGCCGGCAGCGCCTCCCGGATCAAGACCCAGGTGGCGCGGCCGGACCCCCTGGTCGCACCCTTCACCAAGGGGCAACAGGTGGGCACGCTGAAGATCCTGGCCGGCGAGCAGGTCCTGCGGGAAGTGCCGCTGGTGGCACTGCAAGGCGTGGAGCAGGCCGGCATCTTCGGCCGCGCCTGGGACGCCATGCGGCTCTGGATCAAGTAACCCGCCGGTCCTCCCCGCGCAGGCGGGAATCCGGGCCTTCCCGTCGTCGAGCCCGCCGCCGGCGGGTTTTTCAACGCCTTGGGCCCCCACCTCCGCGGGGGTGACGGCCACCGGTCCTTGAGGGTTTCCCCCCGCCGGGATATACTCGCGGGCTTTCCCGCAATTTGGGGCGGGGAACGTATTTGTGTTGCCGCATCCGCGGTCAATCGGTTTTCACGAACGTTTAGGGACGTTTTCTTCATGCCAACCATCAACCAGCTCGTGCGTCAGGGCCGGGAAGTCGAGAAAGTCAAATCGAAGTCCCCCGCGATGCAGAACAGCCCCCAGCGCCGGGGCGTGTGCACCCGCGTGTACACCACGACGCCGAAGAAGCCGAACTCCGCGCTGCGGAAGGTCGCCAAGGTCCGCCTGACCAACGGCTTCGAAGTCATCTCCTACATCGGCGGCGAAGGCCACAACCTGCAGGAGCACTCCGTGGTGCTCGTGCGCGGCGGCCGCGTCAAGGACCTGCCCGGTGTGCGTTACCACATCGTCCGCGGCTCCCTGGACCTGCAGGGCGTCAAGGATCGCAAGCAGTCCCGTTCCAAGTACGGCGCCAAGCGCCCGAAGAAGGCCTGAACAGCCAGTCGTAGTTTGTCGGTGCTCCTTCGGCCCTGGCAGGCTGAAGAAGCGTAGTGACCCAATGTC
>DASWUI010000831.1:0-5483 GCA_036401715.1 Ramlibacter sp.
TACCTGCCGCACACGGTCGTCCTGTTCGATGCCGACCTCAAGCCCGTGCGCACCTATCCGGCGGCGACGCTGGACGGGAGCAGGACCTCGCGCGTCTCGGCGGTGTACGACGCCGGGCCGCGCCGCAGCTTCGTCGTGGCGCTGAAGGACATCCCCGAGCTGTGGGAGAGCTCGTACGACCCCGCCGCCGCGCCGGTGTACGACGGGCTGGTGCACGATTTCCGCATGGGCGAGGCCATCGCCAAGCCCGGCTACCTGGGCGTGCGCCGCACGCCGCTGGAAGAGCCGCTGGACGACTTCTTCTTCGACCAGCCCTACCGCCATGCCATCGGCACCGCCCGCGCCGGTGCCGACGGCAACGCCCCCGCGCAGGTGGTGAACCTGGACGTGCGCCGGCGGATCGCCAGCGTGCCGCTGGGCGGCATGCCGCACCTGGGCTCGGGCATCACCTTCGACTGGAACGGCACGCGCGTGCTGGCCACCACCAACCTGAAGGAAGGCGTGGTGAGCGTCATCGACATGAAGGGCTGGAAGCCGGTCAAGCAGATCGCCACGCCGGGGCCCGGCTTCTTCCTGCGCAGCCACGAGAAGACGCCCTATGCCTGGGTGGATTCCATGATGAGCCCCGCGCGCGACACCATGATGGTGATCGACAAGCGCACGCTGGAGCCGGTGCGCACGCTGCGCCCGGAGCCGGGCCGCACGGTGGCGCACGTGGAGTTCACGAAGGACGGGCGGTATGCGCTGCTGAGCCTGTGGGAGAACGAGGGCGCGCTGATCGTCTACGACGCGGCGACGCTCGCGGAGGTCAAGCGGATCCCGATGCGCAAGCCGGTGGGCAAGTACAACCTGGGGAACAAGCTGTCGCGGTCGGAGGGGACCTCGCACTAGTGTCGCGGTTCGCCTGCGGGTTCGCCACCGCCTACGAATGGCAGTCGCTCTCCTGCAGGTCGTGGTGAGCCGCGCAGCGCCGAACCGCGACACCCGCCCGGCCGCTACTGCAACTGGTACTGCGCCAGCCTCTGCGGCTCCCGGATCCGGATGTCGCGCTTGTCGATCTCCACCAGCCCCTGTGCCTCCAGCTCGTGCAGCACGCGCGAGAAATACTCCGGCGTGAGCGACAGCCGCGAGGCGACCATCGCCTTGCTCACCGGCAGCGTCACGGTCATCGGCCCGTGCCCCTCCGGGCCGTCGGCGACGTCGCGCAGCAGGTAACCGATGATGCGCTGCGCCCCCGAGTGCAGCGTGTACGACTCCACGTCGCGGATCAGACCGTGCAGCCGCCGGGACACGCCCGCCAGCATGCGCAGGCTGAAGCGCGGGTCGTGCTCGATCTCGGCCAGCACCGCCTGCTTGCTCACGCTCAGCACCAGCGCGTCGGTGACGGCCTGGGCGTTCACGATGTAGGGCCGGCCGGTGAACATCAGGGCCTCGGCGAAGGTGCCGCCGGGGCCGATCAGCTCGATCACCTTTTCCTGGCCGTTGGGCGACAGCGCGAACAGCTTGACCTGGCCGATGACCGTCACGTGGAAGTGCTCGCAGGGCTCGCCCACGCGGAACACCGCCTCCCCGCGCGACAGGCGCCGCAGCGTGCAGCCTTCGGCCAGGCGGGCCAGTTCCTCGGGTGCGAGGTCCTGGAACAGCGGCAGCGTCGAAAGGTAGCGTGGCAGGTCGAAGCCCGGCCGGCCCCGGTTGTCCATCACGGCGGCTTTCCGGGCCGGCGAAGGGCGGCCCGACCCTTCCAGTCTGGCCGCCCGCCGGCGCCTGCATTTGCGGCAGATCAAGCCGGCTGCGCGGCCGGCAGGAATACGTCGGAAAAACAGGCGCCTTCGTGCATTCCGCGGGCCAGGAATCCCTGCACCGCCGCGTCCACCATGCGCGCCGAGCCGCAGACGTACACCTCGTAGCCGGACAGGTCGGGGTGGTCCGCCAGGATCGCCGCGTGGACCAGCCCCGTGCGGCCCTGCCACTGGTCGGAAGGCTGTGGCTCCGACACCACCGGCACCGCGCGGAATTCCGGGTGCGCGCGCTGCCACGCCGCCACCAGGTCCAGCAGGTAGAGGTCCTGCGGGCGGCGCACGCCCCAGTACAGGTGCATGGGCCGGCGCAGCCCGCGGTGGAAGGCATCCTCGACGATGCTCTTGATCGGCGCGAAGCCGGTGGCCGCGGCCACCAGCAGGATCGGCCGCTCGCCCTCGCGCAGCGTGAAGCTGCCCAGCGGCCCCTCGAAGCGCAGCGGGTCGCCCACGCGCATCTGCTCGAAGACATGGCCGGTGAAGCGCCCGCCGGGGATGCGCCGCACGTGCAGCTCGATGCGCGCGGTTTCGTGCGGCGGGTTGGCGAAGGAGAAGGCCCGCCGCTGCCCGTCCTCCAGCACGATGTTGATGTACTGGCCGGCGCTGAAGGGCAGGCGCTCGCCGCCGGGCAGGGACACCCACACCCGCATCACGTCGGGTGCCAGGCGCTCCATCGCGTCCACCCGGCCGGTGTGGAGCGAAGGCGCGCCGGCCGCCTCGCCCAGCGGCGCGTCCACGTCGATGCAGACGTCCTCCAGCGGCACCGCGCAGCACATCAGCGCCTTGCCGCGGGCGCGTTCCGCGTCGGACAGGGCGCTGCGCTGGTAGGGGCGGTGCTCCACCTTGCCGAATTCCACGGTGCACAGGCACACGCCGCAGGCGCCGTTGCGGCACTCGAAGGGCAGCGCGAGCCCTTCGCGCAGGCCGGCATCCAGCAGGGTTTCATCGGGGCGCACCCGCACCTGCGCCTGCGTCCCGCCGGCGCCATGCACGACCAGCTGGTGTTCTCCGTGCCCGGCCTTGCGCCGGCCCGGCCACCACGGCAGGACGGCCAGCAGCGCGCTGCCGGCAGCGGCCAGCGCCCACACCTGCCCCAGCGGCCAGGCCGCCATCAGCGGCAGCAGGGCCAGGTAGAACCAGTCCAGCTCCACGACGGTGACCGCTTGCGCCATGTCCGCCGCGCCGCCCTGGCTCAGGGCCGGCCGCGCGAGCGACAGGACCAGCAGCGCGCCGACCAGGCCGATGCCGATCGGCTTCGGCGGCGAGGTGCGCGCCTTGGGCACCCGCTGCACGTGCACCCACATCAGCAGCAGCACCACCAGCGGCAGCCCGATGTGCAGGAAGGACAGCAGCGAGAAGAAGCGGTCGCTGACGCTCGTGCTGTAGACGAAGTTGCGCATCAGCGTGCCGCCGAAGCTGGGCAGCCAGTCGAGCCATTCGAACACGGCCACGATGACGAACTGCGCGAGCCGGTCCCAGGGCAGCATGTAGCCGTTGATGCCCGAGGCGTACACCAGCCACACGAGCACGACGCCGGTGAACCAGGAGAACCAGCGGTAGCCGCGGAAGCGGTCGAAGGCGAAGTGCCGCAGCAGGTGCAGCAGCATGGTCAGCACCATCGCGTCGGAGGCGTAGCGGTGCAGGCTGCGCAGCACGCCCCCGGCGAACCACTGCCGGTGCGTGATCGCCTCCACCGAGGCGTAGGCCGCGCCCACCCCGGTCTCGAAGAAGGCGTACAGGTACAGGCCGCTGCCGCCCACCACCCAGAACAGGAAGAAGGTGATCGCGCCCAGGTGGTACAGCGGGTTCAGGCGGTCGCCGAAGGCGGCATTGAACACGCCCTCCACCCGCAGGAAGAGCCACTGCAGCAGCGCCTGCAGGCGCGCCATCACGACACCGCCTGCAGGCCGGGCGCCGCCGCCGGCGCGCGCCGCATCGCGCGCAGCACCACCACCAGGAACAGCAGGCCGCCGACGATGGCGATGGCGCCGCCCAGTCCCATCAGGCCCATGCCGGCGATCTCGCCGGGCGTGCGCAGCACCTGCTCGGCGCCGGCCACCTTGCGCTGCACGCCGTAGCCACCGGACCAGACCAGGCCGACGATGTGCATCAGCTGCCCCACGGCGTACACCCAGGGTTGCGCCACCGCCAGCCGCCCCTGCGGCGCCGCGTAGCCCAGCGCGGGCAGCAGCCGGAACACCAGTCCCATCAGCGCCAGCGTGACGCCGACGATGCAGCCGTGGTAGTGGGCGGGAATGCGTACGTTGCTGCCGCTGATGAAGATGCCGATCACGCCGCCGGCGCCGAACAGCAGCACGGAAGCGAGCAGGGCCGCGCGCCAGGGCCGCGCCTCCGCCCGCAGCGGCGGCGCGGCATGCAGCCCCACCACCGCGGCCAGCGCCACCGGCAGGATGGACAGGCCGCCGCCGATGCGCATCGCCCAGGTCAGCAGCGCGCGGTGCTCGACCGAGGTGACGTCGTGCGCGAGGTAGGCATAGGGCGTGACAAACACGCTGGCCAGCGTCAGCGCGAACATCAGCAGCGTCACCCGCGGGCTGAGCGGCACCCGCGCGCCACAGGCGCCGGCCAGCCACAGCCAGGCCACCAGCATCAGCAGCGTCCAGGTGAACTGCAGCACGTGGCCGCCGCCCCAGAACAGGAGCTCGTAGTAGGCGTTGCCTTCCAGCGACCGGGGCACCGCCGCGTAGGACCAGCCGAAGGCGAGCAGCGCCACCGCCGTCGCCACTGCCGCGACGTTCAGGCCGAAGCGCAGCGCGCCCCGCCCGTCGAAGTCCCGCCCGAGCCGCGGCGCGCAAGCCAGCGTGCGCAGCACCAGCAGCGCGATCCCGGCCGCGAACAACAGCAGTCCGCCCAGGAACAGGGGCGAGGTCAGCACGGGGATGTAGTTCGCCATGATGGCTTCGCCGCCGCCGGTGAAGGGCGCCAGCGCCATCGCGCCCGTCCCGGCCGCGGCCAGCGCGAGCGCCGCCCACGCGAAATGCATCGCGCGCGCCGAGGCGTTGAGGCTCCACAGCATCCCGCCCAGCGCCGCGAACCACACCAGCACCGACAGGTCCACGTGCGCGACCAGGGCGATGTGGAAGAAGCCGTCGGCGGGCAGCAGCCGGTTGATGCCGGGCGTGCGCGAGACCACCAGCAGGATGGAGAACAGGCCGGAGAGGATCAGCGCCGCCAGGCCCAGCCACAGCCAGCCGCGCGCGAGCGCGACGCGCGCGTCGGTCGGCACGGCGAAGGCGTAGTCGGTGGCGGACTGGGCCGGCGCGGGGGCGCTGCGCGGGCGCGGCGCGGGCAGGATGGCGGGCCAGGTGTTCATGACAGCGTGATGCCTCCCTTTTGCGAATCGAAGTCGATCACCAGCACCTGCGCCTCCCTGAGGTTCAGCGTGGCGTCGCGCGTGTAGCCGAAGCCCGGCTGCGTGCTGTCGCGCAGGCGGACCGTGATGCGGTGCTCGCCGGCCGGGATGGCCAGGCGGTGGTAGACCGTGGACGCGCCGTCGCGCGACAGCCCGGAAGGCTGCGCGACCTGCCGCAGGATGGCCTTGCCGTCGAGATCCACCTCGATCGCCACCGGCGCGCGTTCGCGCTCGCACTTCATCGGCTGCCGCATGTTGGGCGGCAGCTGGGCCAGTTCCTCCGGCGTGTAGGCGCGGCAGGGCGCGACGCGCTG
>DASWUI010000832.1:0-2194 GCA_036401715.1 Ramlibacter sp.
CAACGTCTTCATCGGCCGGGAGAAGGGCTACCACGGGGTGGGCTTCGGCGGCATGAGCGTGGGCGGCATTCCGGCCAACAGCAAGGTCTACGGCAGCGCCTTCCTGCCGCGCGTGGACCACATGCGCTTCATCCACGACCCGGCCAATGCCTACATCCACAACCAGGAGCCGGAGTCGCAGGAAGACTTCCTGCTGGAGCTGGAAAACCGCATCCTGCCGCTGCACGACCCGAGCAACGTGGCCGCGATCATCGTCGAGCCGGTGGCCGGGTCGGCCGGCTGGTACCTGCCGCCCAAGGGTTACCTGAAGCGCCTGCGCGAGATCTGCGACAAGCACGGCATCCTGCTGATCTTCGACGAGGTGATCACCGGCTTCGGCCGCATGGGCACCAACTTCGGCGCCGACTTCTACGGCGTGGTGCCGGACATGCTGAACTTCGCCAAGGCGGTCACCAACGGCGTGATCCCCATGGGCGGCGTGATCTGCCGCGACAAGATCTACGAGCAGATGATGAAGACCGATGCGCCCGAGCACGTCATCGAGTTCTTCCACGGCTACACGTACTCCGGCCACCCGGTGGCGTGCGCGGCGGCGGTCGCCACGCTGGACCTGTACAAGCAGGAGAACCTGTTCGCGCGCGCCGGCGAAATGGGCAAGGTGCTGGGCGATGCCTTCCACGCCACCTTCAAGGGCCTGCCCAACGTGATCGGCATCCGCAGCCTGGGCCTGGCGGCGGCGGTGGAACTGGCGCCGATCGCCGGCAAGCCGGGCAAGCGGGCCTTCGACATCTACCTGGACTGCTTCCGCAAGGGCAGCCTGGTGCGGCCGGCGGGCGACGTGCTGGTGATCGCGCCCTCGTACATCGTCGAGAAGTCGCACATCGACCAGCTGGTGACCACGCTGGCGGATTCGGTGAAGGCGAACGCCTGAGGATTCATGTCATTGGGGGCTTGACCCGCAATCCATGCCGCGCGCGCGTGGATCCCGGGTCGAGCCCGGGATGACATTTGTTCTGCCTGCCTGCTTCCTCAGGCAGGCTTCTTCTTGCTCTCCATGTCCTTCTTGAACTCCGCGCAGTAATCCCGCCCGGTGTCCTGCGCCGGCAGCATCACCGCCGTCGCGCGCAGCCGCCCGGGCAGGTGCACCGGGACGCCGAGTTCGGGCAGCACGTGGCCCGACCCGGCGATCAGCACCACCTGCTTGCCCGGCTGGCTGGCCGCGGAGATCGTCTGTGCCATCGCGAAGTCGCGCGCCACCTGCACCCGCACCATCGGCGTGACCTGGTGCTCGGGCAGCATGTCGCAGTGGCCGCGGCGGATGTTCTGCTGGTGCTTCTGGATGGATGCCGTGGGCAGCAGCGCGTCCAGCGTGATGTCGCCCATCGCCTTGCGCATCTCGTCCCGCGGCAGGTTGGCGCCCAGCACCGGGACGCCGGCGCGCACGGCGGCCATGATGGCCGGGGCGTAGCGCTCCCACTGCCAGCCGCTGCCGGCGCGGTTCCAGTTCAGCGCCTTGCGCACTTCCTCCTCGCTCGCGGTGCGGGGCAGGCCGGCCGTGCTGTGGCCGCGTTCGGCCATCTCCAGCGTCACGGCGCTGAGCGTGCCGCGCTGCGCGAGCGTGTCCACCCACTTCTTCTGCATGCGCGGGTGGTCCTTGGCATCGTGCTGCTCGCCGATCAGGACGGCATCCACGCCGGAGACGTCGGGAACGGGGGGGAGGGTGCTGCAGCCGGCGAGCAGCAGGGCGGCGACGGCGAAGTGAAAGCGCATGCACGGATACTAAGCGCTCGCCGCCGGCCGCCGGGCCGCGCGCACCGCAACCATCCATGTCCCTTCGCTTCTTCCTGCGCGGCTCGGCCACGCTGCTGCTGGCGCTGGCCGCCGCCCTGCTGTGCGTGTGGCTGCGCACGCCGCTGCCCTGGATGATCGGGCCGCTGCTGGCGGTCTCGGTGGCCTCCGTGCTGGGGGCGTCCACGCGCAGCTGGCCGCCGCTGCGCAATGCAGCGCAGTGGCTGATCGGCACCGCGCTGGGCCTGTACTTCACGCCGCAGGTGACGGCCCTGGTGGCCAGCCTCTGGTGGGCGATCCTGCTGGCGATCGCCTGGGCGCTGGCGCTGGGCTGGAGCTTCGGCCGCTTCCTCCATTCCCGCCATGCGGCGCGCATCGGCGGCAGCGCCGGAGCGCAGTGGGCCAC
>DASWUI010000833.1:0-8410 GCA_036401715.1 Ramlibacter sp.
GGTGAGAAGACCGAACAGAAGTACACCGCCTGGACCTTCGGCGAGCTGCCCGAGCTGATGGAGATCCGCAAGGGCGGCACCAGCCTGGTCGGCTTTCCCGCGCTGATCGACAAGGGCGACGGGGTCACGATCGAGGTGTTCGACGAACCCGAGGTGGCCGCCGCGAAGCACCGCGGCGGCCTGCGGCGCCTGTTCGCGCTGCAGCTGCGCGACGCGCTGAAGTACCTGGAGAAGAACATCCCCGACCTGCAGAAGATGTCGGTGGCGTACATGCCGCTGGGCACGCAGGAGGAGCTGCGCGAGCAGATCATCGAGGTGGCGCTCGACCGGGCCCTGCTGCAGGACCCGCTGCCCGCGAATGCCGCCGATTTCCAGCGGCGCCTGGAGGAGGGCCGCGGCCGCCTGACGCTGATCGCCAACGAGGTCGCCCGGCTCGCCGGCACCATCCTGGTCGAGTACGCGGCGGCCGCGCGGAAGATCAAGGACACGAAGATCCAGCCGGAAGCGACGGCCGACGCCGCCCAGCAGCTGCAAAGGCTGGTGCCCAAGCGCTTCCTGGCGACGACGCCCTGGCCCCGCCTGCAGCACCTTCCGCGCTACCTGAAGGCGATCGTGCTGCGCCTGGACAAGCTGCGGGCGGACCCGGAGCGCGACCATGCCCGGCTGGCGGAACTCAAGCCGCAGGAGCAGCGCTACTGGCGGCTGGTGGCCGAACGCAAGGGCGTGACGGACGAGCGGATGGAGGACTTCCGCTGGCTGCTGGAGGAGCTGCGCGTCAGTTTCTTCGCCCAGGAGCTGCGCACGCCGCAGCCGGTGAGCCTCAAGCGGCTGGACAAGGCCTGGACCCAGCTGCAAGGCTGACGGGTTCGCCCCTGAAAACGGGGGTTCGCGGTAGAACACCGGATACGCCGCCGAGGCGCAAACGGCACACTCTGGCCAACGAACGGGGGTTTACCGCATGGATCGACGCAGCTTCATCGGGTCGTGCACGGCCGGCGCGGCCGGGCTTTCGGCCGCCGCCACCTTCTCCGCGTTCGCGGCGAACGCCAAGCCCAGGGAGTACGCCCGGGCCCTGCTCGTCAACGAGCGCGGCGACCCGGTCAGGGCCGCCGAGCTGAAGCCGCAGACGAACTACGTCTTCCACTACCCGTTCGAGGCAACGCCCGTCTTCCTGCTGGACCTGGGCAAGCCGGTGTCGCCCAACACGCTGAGCACGCAGGACCGCAGTTCCTACAGCTGGCCGGGCGGGGTGGGGCACAAGCGCAGCATCGTGGCCTTCTCGGCCATCTGCGCGCACCAGCTGGTGTACCCCACGCGCGACGTCAGCTTCATCAGCTTCCGCAAGACGCGCGCGCAGCGCGGCGTGCAGGACGGGCTGATCCACTGCTGCGCCGAGCACAGCCAGTACGACCCCGCCCGCGGCGCGCAGGTGCTGTCGGGGCCGGCCAAGCAGCCGCTGTGCGCGGTGCTGCTCACGCATGACCCCAAGGCCGACACCCTGACGGCCTATGCGACGCTGGGCGGCGAACTGTTCGACGAGTTCTTCCGCAAGTACGAGATGAAGCTGAGCCTGGACGTCGGGCCGAAGGCGAGGAACGCGGTCAACGGCCAGAGCATCGTGAGGGAGCTCGACAAGTTCTGCAAGAACCCCATCCAGTGCTGAAGCATCCACTCTTCGTGGGTCGTGGTGACCGGCGAAGCCCGAACCGCGACGCGCCTCAAAGCTTCGCCAACCGCTCCAGCGCCGCCCGCAGCGTCTCGTCCTTCTTCGCAAAACAGAACCGCACCACCCGCTGGTCGAACCCATCCCCGTAGAACGCCGACAGCGGAATCGCCGCCACGCCGATCTCGCTCGTGAGCCACTTGCAGAACTCGTCCTCCTTCAGGTCGCTGACCTGCGAGATCTCCACGCACTGGAAGTAGGTGCCTTCGCTGGGCAGCAGCTTGAAGCGGGTGCGGGCCAGGCCTGCGCGGAACAGGTCGCGCTTGCGCTGGTAGAAGGCGGGCAGCTGCAGGTAGGGCTCCGGCGAGGCCATGTAGCTCGCCAGCCCGTACTGCATCGGCGTGTTCACCGTGAACACGTTGAACTGGTGCACCTTGCGGAATTCGGCCGACAGCACGGCGGGGGCCGCCACGTAGCCGATCTTCCAGCCGGTGACGTGGTAGGTCTTGCCGAAGCTGGAGACGATCAGCGAGCGCGCCGCCAGGCCGGGGAAGCGCGCGGCGCTCTGGTGCAGCTGGCCGTCGAACACCATGTGTTCGTACACCTCGTCGCTGATCACGAACACGTCGGTGGGCGCCAGCAGGTCCTGCAGCTGCAGCATCTCCTGGCGCGTCCAGACCGTGCCGCTCGGGTTGTGCGGCGAGTTGATCATGATCGCGCGCGTCTTCGGCGAGAGCGCCGCCGCGATCTTCGGGAAGTCGGGGCGGAAGGTGCCCGGCACCAGCGGCACGCGCACCACCTTGCCGCCGGCCAGCTCGATGTTGGGCACGTAGCTGTCGTAGCAGGGCTCCAGCACGATCACCTCGTCGCCGGGCTTCACGATGGCCAGCACCGCGGTGATGATGGCCTGCGTCGCCCCGGCGGTGATGGTGATCTCGCTCACCGGGTCGTACTTGCGCCCGTAGAGCGCCTCCACCTTGGCCGCCACGGCCTCGCGCAGCGGCGCGATCCCGGCCATGGGCGGGTACTGGTTCAGGCCCTTCTTCATGGCTTCGGTGACGGCATCGACCAGCTTGGGGTCGCATTCGAAGTCGGGAAAGCCCTGGCCCAGGTTGACGGCGCCCTTTTCGGTGGCCAGCGCGGACATCACCGTGAAGATGGTGGTGCCCATGGTCGGGAACTTGGTCTGCAGGGGAGGGGTGCGTTCGGTCACGGGAGCCATGGTCTTCAGAGGTCGTAGTCGGTGCCCTGGCCGCTCATCGCGCGGGCGATCAGGTTGCGGTCCAGGCGGTCGGAGAGGAGTTCGGCGAAGCGGTAGACGAAGTTTCGCAGGTAGGCGCCGCGCTTGAACGCGACGCGCGCCAGGTTCTGCCCGAACAGGTGGCCGAGCGGGCGCACCGCGAGGTCCGAATTGGCGGACTCGTCGCGCACCGCCATCTCGGCCACGATGCCGATGCCCAGGCCGAGGCGCACGTAGGTCTTGATCACGTCCGAGTCGATCGCCTCCAGGGCGATGCGCGGCTGCAGCTTCTTCTGCGCGAAGGCGCCGTCGATGCGCGTGCGGCCGGTGAAACTGGGGTGGTAGGTCACCAGCGGTTCGGCGGCGATGTCTTCCAGCGTGACGCGCTCTTTCTTCGAAAGGGGGTGCCCGTGCGGCAGGACCAGCATGTGCTGCCAGTCGTAGCAGGGCATGGTCACCAGGTCGGGATACTCCCCCAGGGATTCGGTGGCGATGCCGATCTCCGCCACCTCGTCCAGGATCATGCGGGCCACCTGGTCGGGCGAGCCCTGGTGCAGGCTGATGCTGACCTTGGGATAGACCTCGCGCAGCTTCGCCACCGGAACGGGCAGCACGTAGCGGGCCTGCGTGTGGGTGGTGGCGATGGACAGGGTGCCGCTGTCCTGGGCACTGAACTGCTCGCCGATGCGCTTGAGGTTGCCGACCTCGCGCATGATCAGCTCGATGCTCCGCAGCACGTGCTCGCCGGGCTCCGTCACGCGCTTGAGGCGCTTGCCGTGCCGGGCGAAGATCTCCACGCCCAGCTCCTCTTCCAGCTCGATGATCGCCTTGGACACGCCCGGCTGGGAGGTGTGCAGGGCCTTCGCCGCTTCCGTCAGGTTCAAGTTGCGCCGCACCGCTTCCTGGACGAAGCGAAACTGATGCAGGTTCATGCCGAATTTCTTCTAAGAGAGACAGGCATTATGCCTGCCGGGCTTATTCGAGGGCAATCCGGGCGATCAGCTCCAGGACGCGGCCGTCCTCTCCCACGGGCTTCTGCAGCACGAAAGCGACAGCCGGATGGCGTGCCCGCAGTTCCTCGACCAGCACCGGCAGGTCCTCCCGCGCATGGCGTCCGGTGCCCAGGAACATCGGCACGATGGTCAGGTGGTCCGCACCCGCCTGCACCAGTTCGTCGGCGGCGGCGGGCAGGCTCGGGGACTCCAGTTCCAGGTAGGCGCAGCGCACGGCGGTGTCCGGCTGCATCGCGCGCAGCCGGGCCGCGACGGTCTCCATGGGCAGCCGCCACAGCGGGTCGCGCGAGCCGTGGCCGAAGAGGACGATGGCCTTGCCCATGTCAGCGCCTGATCACCAGCCAGCTGAACGCGGCCAGCGAGAAGAAGGTGTAGATGATGCCGGGCGCCCCCGCCGCCATCCACGGCACCCAGTTCTGCAGGTTGCCGATGTAGCCGAACACGTTGTTCAGGAGGAAGAAGCTGATGCCGATCAGCACGCCGCCGAACACGTAGCTGGTGATGCCGCCGGAGCGGAAGTGCAGGTAGGCGAAGGGCAGGGCCAGCACCACCATCACCATGCAGGACAGCGGGTAGAACACCTTGCGCCAGAACTCGATCTCGTAGCGCTGCGAGGTCTGGGCGTTCGCCTCCAGGTGGCGGATGTACTGGAACAGCGCGATGGTGCTCATTCGCTCGGGCTTGAGCAGCGCCACCGACACCATCTCCTGGGTGATCTCGGTCGGCCAGCGCATGGTGGGCAGCTTGATGCGCTCCACCTTGGCCGTGCGTTCGTCCGTGTTGAACTCCGTGCGCTCCACGTCCTGCAGCACCCAGGCGCCCTCGCCGAAGCTGCCGTGGGCGGCCTGCGTGATCGACACCAGGAAGCCGCGCGAATCGGCTTCGAAGATCCTCACCTTTTCCATCTGCCCCTCGGGGGTGAGCCGGAAGACGTTCACGTTGTACGACAGGTAGCGCTGCCGCTCCTTCAGCCAGGCGCCGGTGGTGCCGATCGACAGGTCGCCGCCCAGGCGCGCCTTGAGCAGCTGCGCCGTGCGGTCCGACAGGGGCGCCAGGTAGTCGCCGGTGGCGAAGGTCAGGACCGTGAAGGCCAGGCCCAGACCCAGCAGGGCGCGCAGCGCCCGCCACGGGCCCAGGCCGCTGGTGCGCAGGATGGTGTATTCGGAGCTCTGGGCGAGCCGCGCCATCACGAAGATGGTGCCGATCAGGACGGCGATCGGCAGCAGCTCGTACAGGTGGCTGGGCATGCGCAGGGTGACGTACAGCAGCGCCTGCGTCAGCCGGTAGGGCTGCATGCCGCGTCCCAGGTTGCCCAGTTCGTCGACGAAGTCGAAGAAGAAGAACAGCGCCAGGAAGCCGATGCTCACGAAGGCGACGGCGTAGAGGACCTCGACGTAGATCAGGCGGCGGATCGTCCTCACGCTTCCTGCCTCCGCGCCCGGCGCAGCAGCGGGCCGACCATCCAGTTGTTGTGCTGCTTGGCCAGCCACAGCGAGGCGGCGGCGAAGGTGCCTCCGTGCACGATCAGCAGGAAGGCGAAGAAATCGGCGCGCTCGCGCGAGATCCAGTTCTGGCCCAGGTTCAGCAGGTTGAAGTACACGACGAACGCGAACAGGGCGAACACCAGGTTGCCGCTGCGGCCCACGCGCGGGTTCACGCTGGAGACCGTGACCGCCAGCAGCACGAAGTTGATGCCGGCCAGCGCCAGGCCGAGCCGCCAGGCCAGCTCGCCCTTGTTGGCCGGCGTGGGGTTGAGCACCAGGGCGAGCGTGGAGCGCGCCTTGGCCGGGCTTTCGTCGCCCCCGATCAGGTTGTTCTCGCGCACGCGGGTGCCGTGCACCTCGAATTCGCTGATGCGCAGGCCCTCGCCCTTGAGCGAGTTCTCCAGCCGCTGGCCATTGGACAGCAGCAGGAACTGGTCCTCGCCGATGGTCTCGACCCGGCCGCTGCGCGCCGAGGTGACCGTCTCCTTGTCCTTCTCCAGCGTGGAGATGAAGATGTTGCGGCCCGACTTGTTGTCGGGCGTGTCCTTGTCAAGGAAAAACACGCGGCGGCCGCTGGCCGACTCCTGGAACTGTCCCGGGGCCACCCGTTCGAGGTCCCCCCGGCGGCCGTAGCGGTCCTTCAGTTCCTGGGTCTGCTGGTTGGCCCAGGGCCAGATCACCAGGGCGAGCAGGCCGATCACCAGCAGCACGGGCCAGGAGAAGCCGAACAGCGGGCGCACCAGGGAGGACAGTCCGCGGCCGGCCGAGAACCAGATCACCATCTCGCTGTCGCGGTACATGCGCGAGAGCGTGCCGACGATGGCGATGAACAGCGAAAGCGTCAGGATGGTGGGCAGGTAGCCGAGCACGGTGTACCCCATCACCATCATCACTTCCTCGGGGTTGATGCTGCCCCGGCTGGCCAGGCTCAGGGTGCGGATCAGCGTCATCGTCATCACGATGGTGACCAGCACCACGAGCGAGGCGCCGAAACTGCGGGCCAGCTCCTTGCGAAGGGTTGAATGGAATAACATCGGCGGGCGCATCCGGCGCTATGAACAACAAGGGATTATGGACTTCGAACTCAAGACCCTCGACCTTGCAGGTGCGGCCGACGAGAAGGCGGACGTGCTGCTGGTGCTGGTCACGGAAGCTTTCCAGGCGGGCAAGGACCCCGTCTCCAGGCTGGTCGCCGCGGCGCTGGCCGCCCGCGACCTCGAACCCAAGGCGGGCAAGCTGCTGCAGGCCTACCGCGCCGAAGGCATCGCCGCGGCGCGGGTGATCCTGGCCGGCGCCGGCGACGGCTCGGGCAAGCGCCTGCATGCCGCGGTGCAGGCGGCCACCGGGGCCCTGCGCTCCTCCACCGCCCGCAAGCTGACCATCCTGCTGCCCCCCGGCAGCGGGGCCGAGGCGGTGCGTGCCGCCGTCTGCGGCACGGCCGAGAGCAGCTACGTCTACGTGGCCACCAAGTCCAAGCCGGAAGCGCGCGAGCTGAAGAAGGTGGTGGTGGGCGTGGCCGACGCCGCCGCGCAGAAGGCGGCCTTCCAGCGCGCCCGCGCCGCCGCGGTGGGCATCGAGTTCGCCCGCGAGCTGGGCAACCTGCCGCCGAACTACGCGACCCCCACCCGGCTGGGCGAGGAAGCCGCCCGGCTCGGCAAGGCGCACGGCTTCAAGGTGGAAGTGTTCGGCCCCAAGGAGGTCGCCCGCATCGGCATGGGCTCCTTCATGGGCGTGGCCAAGGGCTCGGCGGAGCCGCTGCGCTTCATCACCCTGCGCTACGACGGCGCCGGCAAGGGCGAGGCGCCGGTGGTGCTGGTGGGCAAGGGCATCACCTTCGACACCGGCGGCATCTCGATCAAGCCCTCGGCGGAGATGGACGAGATGAAGTACGACATGGGCGGCGCGGCCAGTGTGCTCGGGACCTTCCGCGCGCTGGCGGAGCTCAAGCCGAAGCTGAACGTCGTCGGCCTGATCCCCGCCTGCGAGAACATGCCCGACGGCGCCTCGTACAAGCCGGGCGACATCCTCACCAGCATGAGCGGCCAGACCATCGAGGTGCTCAACACGGACGCCGAGGGCCGGCTGATCCTGTGCGACGCGCTCACCTATGCCGAGCGCTTCAAGCCGCGCGCGGTGGTCGACATCGCCACGCTCACCGGCGCCTGCGTGGTGGCCCTGGGCGGCGTGCGCAGCGGCCTGTTCGCCACCGACGACGAACTCGCGCGGCAGCTGCTGGAGGCGGGCGACGCCGCGCTCGACCCGTGCTGGCGCATGCCGCTGGACGACGAGTACGCGGAAGGCCTCAAGACCAACTTCGCCGACGTGGCGAACGTGGCCGGCCGCGCGGGCGGCGCGGTCGTGGCCGCCAAGTTCCTGCACCGCTTCACCCAGAACTATCCCTGGGCGCACCTGGACATCGCCGGCACGGCCTGGAAGGGCGGCGCCTCCAAGGGCTCCACCGGCCGTCCCGTGGGCCTGCTGCTGGAATACCTGCTCGGGCAGGAGTCCGCGGGCGGCAAGCGGGCGCCCGCGGCGGGCAAGCCCGCCTCCGCCGCCGCCAAGGGCAAGCGCCGCGCGGCCGCCTGACCCCCGAGAAATGACCGAGGTCGCCTTCCACTTCAACGTGCCGGACAAGCTGGGGGATGCCTGCCGGCTGCTGCCCAAGGCGGCCGGCACCGGCTCGAAGGTCGTGGTCCCCGGCGAGGCCGGACTGCTTCGCGCGCTGGACACCGAGCTGTGGACTTTCTCGGCGCTGGAGTTCATCCCGCACTGCCACGCCGACTCGGCGGACGCACAGGTGCTGGCCGCCTCGCCCATCGTGCTGGCGGATGCGCCGCGCGCGACGCCGCACCAGCAGGTGCTGGTGAACCTGGGCGCGGGCGTGCCCGAAGGCTTCGAGCGGTTCGAACGCCTGATCGAGGTGGTGACCCAGGACGACGGCGACCGCCAGCAGGCGCGCCTGCGCTGGAAGCACTACGCCGACCGGGGCTACGCGATCAAGCGGCACGAC
>DASWUI010000834.1:0-6746 GCA_036401715.1 Ramlibacter sp.
TGGCCGGCGTCGTCGGCCAGGGCCGCCGTGCGGGCGGCGCGGATCGCGGCGGCGGCTTCGCCAGCCCCGCCGCCGCGCGCCAGGTGCTCCAGCACGTGCAGCAGGTTGTCCTTGCCGCGCTCGTTGGTCGAGCCGTAGCCCTTGATCAGCCGGCCGCACAGCGCAATCTCGTGGCCCAGCGCCCAGTGGCGCTGCGTGCCCTCGCGCACGCCCTGCAGCCACTGTTCGATCATGCGCTGCTCCAGCGCGAAGCGGCTGCCGCGCGGGCGCAGCCACTTCATGCCGGCCAGCGTGCGCAGGGCCAGCATCCCGAAGACGCTGTGGGTGCCGATCTTCAGCGGCAGGGCCCAGGGCTGGCGGCCGCGCGCGATGCGCCGCCGGTCCCAGGCCTGCAGGCGCCGTGCGAGCGGCTCCGGCAGCAGCGCGGCGAACTCGGGCACGCCCGGCTTGAAGTGGTCGTAGACCTTCAGGAGGTCGTCCTCGCCGGCCTTCACCTCGCCCTGCACGCGCGCCCAGCGCGAGGCACGGCTCTTGAGGTCGGCCACGCGCACGATGTCGTCGAAGGCCATCCAGAGGGCGAGCCAGCGGGCCATTTCGGCGGTGATGGCGAAATCGTTGCTGCCTTGCGGGTCGGCTTCGCGCTCGGCGGCGAGCACGGATTGCAGGCGCTGCGCGTAGAGGTCGGCGTAGGCGGTGCCCTGGTACTCGATGAGGCGCGCGTATCCGAGGGAGAACATCTCCTGCGCAGGCTGCGGGAAGAGGGATGTCCTTGCGGAATCGACCCGCAATCCATCGGCCGTCGTGGATCCCGGCGCGAGCCCGGGACGACCTGCCTGCGCGTTGCCGGTGAGGACCGCGGACACGAACTCCGCCTGCACCTTCCCCTGCGCCACGATGTCGAAAGCCTTGGCGAACCCGCGCAGGCTCGCCTCCGCGCCCTTGCCGCCGGCCTTCACCACGGCCTCGTAATCCTCGCGCCGGAACGGGAACAGGCCGCTGCCCGCGATGGCACCCAGCATCACCGCGCTCACCACCGTGCCGGCTTCCTTCGCGATCGCACCCATGTCGAACACCTGGTGCGCGCGGCTGAACTGCCGCACGAGCTTCAGCAAGTCGGCCGCGTCGGCGCGGCCGTCGCCCAGCTGCATGCGTTCCTGCGTGGTCAGCGTGCGCGCCGAGGACGTGATCACCAGCGTGCGCTCCGGCGAGCTCATGCCGTTGCCGACCTGGCGGGCCGTCTCCAGCAGCTCGGAGGAGACCATCGCGTCCAGCGCACCCGGCACCGGGTTGAGGCTGAACACCGGCCGCCGGCCGCCCAGGTCCTTCAGGGCAACGGGGAACACCTCGATGTAGTAGGTGGTCGCGCCGGTGCGCTGCGCCACCCCGGGGATGGAAGTCGCCTGCGCCGGGTAGCCGGCGTGGCGCGCCGTCTCGACCAGCCACTCGGTCAGGACGCCGCCGCCCTCGCCGCCCAGGGCGCAGATCAACAGGGAAATGGGAGCTTGCTTCATGCGGGTTGCAGCGCGCGCACGATGGCGCCGCGCACGGAGTTCAGGAGGCGTTCGTGCCACTTGGGGTTCTGCACGACTTCGGCGCGGTAGAAGCTGGGACACAGCGTGGCCGCGTGCGCATTGGCGCCGCACAGGCCGCAGCCCACGCAACCGTCGATGACGGTGGCGACCGGATCGACCTTGAGCGGGTCGGGGTTGTCCTTGAGCGTGAGGGTGGGGCAGCCCGAGAGGCGGATGCAGGCGTGGTCGCCGTTGCACACGTCCTCGTCCACGCCGTACTTCACGCGCACGACGCGCTTGCCCTTCTTGAGCAGGCCGGCGATCCAGGGCTTGATGCGGCGCTGCCGCTCCAGCTGGCATTCGCCTTCCGCGATGATCACCTTCAGGCCGTCGAAGTCGCTGGTGAAGGCCTCGGTGAGCGTCGAGCGCATCCGCGCGACCTCATAGGTGTGCACCGTGCGCATCCACTGCACGCCCAGGCCCTTCAGCGCCGACTCGATGGTCTGGTTGGTGTGCACCATGCTGCGCGCCTTGTCGGCCTCGGCGGACTTCGCGTCCTCGTGCGGCGTCGAGAGGATCTCCTGCGTGCCGGTGGCCGAGGTGTAGCCGTTCTTGAAGATCAGCAGCACGGCGTCGTCGCCGTTGAAGAGGGCGCTCTGCACGCCGGTGAGCAGGCCGTTGTGCCAGAAGCCGCCGTCACCCATGATGGCCAGCGTGCGCCGCTGCATCATGGGCGACACGCCCGCGCGCGAGGCGAGCGACATGCCGTAGCCCAGGATCGAATGGCCCATGGAGAAGGGCTCGAAGGTGCCGAAGGCATGGCAGCCGATGTCCGCGGCGATGTGCACCTTGCCGATGTCCTGCTGCGCGAGCTTCAGCGCCGAGAACACGGGCCGCTCCGGGCAGCCGATGCAGAAGCCCGGCGGGCGCACCGGCAGCGGCTGGTCCAGCGCGGCGGCCGCGGCCTGGCGGCGGTCGGTGTTGCCGGAAAGCCAGCGGCGCGCCTCCTCGGTGGCCGCGCCCGGCAGGTAGCTGCTGGCGAAGTGCAGCAGGCCGTTGGACACCACCTCCACGCTGTACTCGCCGCCCGCGGGCAGCAGGTCCTTGCCGTGCAGCCTGGTCTGGATGTCGCGCCGGCGCAGCAGGGTGGCGATCTCCTGCTCGATGTATTCGGGCTGCCCTTCCTCCACCACCAGCACCGCGCGCTTGCCCACGCAGAAGTCCGCCACCTGCTCCGGCACCAGCGGGTAGGTGACGTTCAGGCACAGGATGGGGATGTCGGTCTCGCCGAAGGCATCGGCCAGGCCCAGCTGCTGCAGGCTGCGGACCAGGGCGTTGTAGATGCCGCCCTGCACGATGATCCCCAGGTCGGCGTGCTTGCCCGGGAACAGCTCGTTGAGCTTCTGCTCGACGATGTACCGGCGCGCGGCGGGGATGCGCTGCTCGCCCTTGAGCTTCTCGTGGCGGAAGGTCACCGGCGGGTGCGCCAGCTTCATGTACTCGAACTTCGCCGGGTTCTCCATCAGCGCGCGCGTGGACACCGGCGGCTTGACGTTGTCCCTGGCGGCGAAGCTGCCGCGCACGTGGCAGGCGCGGATGCGCAGCTCCAGGATCGCGGGCATGTTCGACGTTTCCGAAAGGCGGAAGCCTTCCTCCACCATGCGCGTCATCACGCCGAGGTCCGGGCGCGGATCCAGGAGGCACATGCTGGACTTGAGCGCGAAGGCGTGCGTGCGCTCCTGGATCACGGAGGCGCCTTCGCCGTAGTCCTCGCCCACCACGATCAGCGCGCCGCCGGTCACGCCGGGCGAGCTGAGGTTGGACAGCGCATCGGCGGCGACGTTGGTGCCGACGATGGACTTCCAGGTCACGGCGCCGCGCAGCGGATAGTGGATGGAAGCGCCGAGCATCGCCGCCGCCGAAGCCTCGTTGGAGCACGCTTCCACGTGCACCCCGAGTTCGTCCATGTAGCCCTTGGCCTGCACCATCACGTCCAGCAGGTGCGACACGGGGGCGCCCTGGTAGCCGCCGACGTAGGCGACGCCGGACTGCAGCAGCGCCTTGGTGATGGCGAGGATGCCCTCGCCGTGGAAGGTATCGCCCGCGCCCAGGCGCAGCGACTCGATTTCCTTGCTGAATGAAACTTCCAAAGGGTGCTCTCCCGGGGACACGCCAGTGTGGGCCCCGCGGCGCCATCCATCAATACAATGAGCCGACTATCTCTTATTAGCGCAATGCATATCAGGGATCTCGACCTCAACCTGCTGCGCCTGTTCGACGCGGTCTATCGCACGCGCAACGTGAGCCGCGCCGCGGAACTGCTGGACCTGACGCAACCCGCCGCCAGCCAGGGCATCAGCCGCCTGCGCACCCTGGTGCAGGACCCGCTGTTCATGCGCGCGGCCGGCGGCATGCGGCCCACGCCCAAGGCCCAGCGCCTGGCCGGACCCGTGCGGCAGGCGCTGGCGATGCTGGAGGATGCGCTGGGCGAAAGCGCCGGCTTCGAGCCGGCGAGCTCGGGCCGCACCTTCCACATCCACATGAGCGACATCGGCGAGAGCCGCTTCCTGCCCGAGCTGATGACCGTGCTGCGCGAGCGCGCGCCGGGCGTGCGGGTGGAGACGCGCCCGGTGCCGCGCGAGCAGATCACCGAGGCGCTGGACACCGGCCGCATCGACCTCGCCTTCGGATTCCTGCCCATGGTGAAGGACACGCAGCGGCTGAAGCTGCTGGAAGACCGCTACGTGGTGCTGCTGCGCGAAGGCCACCCCTTCACGCGCAAGCGGCGCGTGGGCGCGGCGCTGCTGGAGGCGCTGCGCGACCTGGAATTCGTGGCGGTGCGCTCCCACGTGGACACGCTGCGCATCGTGCAGCAGGCGCGCCTGCAGGAGCGGCTGCGCCTCGTCACCGAGCACTTCCTGGTGCTGCCCGCGATCGTCAAGGCAACCGACCTGGCCGCGATCATGCCGCGCAACATCGCGCGCAGCTTCGGTGGAGGTTACGCCGTGGTCGAGCCGACCTTTGCGCAGCGCGACTTCGCCGTGTCGCTGCACTGGAGCCGGCGGTTCGAGGCCGATCCGGGCAACCGCTGGCTGCGCGGCGTGGTCGAGGAACTGTTCAGGGAGTGAGCGCCGCCCGCCGCTTGCGTCGCTCGGTGCGCCACTGGCGGTAGGCGCACATGGCGTCGGGGCCCAGTTTCAGCTGCACCGCGGCGCCCAGGCCGACCTGCGCGTCCAGCTCCGGCGGCATGGGCCCGTCCCAGCGCAGCATCGCCAGCGCCAGTTCCAGCGCGGCGACCGTCTCTTCGTCACCGCAGGCGTCGAGCCGGCGCTGCGCGTCGAGCAGCAGGCGATGCAGGAAATCGAGCTCGGTCTTGGCGAGCTCCACCTTCGGGGAATCCATCCGCGCAGCGTCGCGCAGCGGGACCGCAGCAGGTGTCAGTGCCGGGCGCCGGTGCGCCTAGGACGAGGGCCGCCTTCCTGTAGGTCGCGGTGCGCAAGGCACCGCGACAGCTGCGTGCCTACTTCTCCTGGGCCTTCGCCAGCCGCGCCGCCGCTTCGCGCTTGCCGATGCCGCGCAGCGAGGCGATCGCCTCCAGTTGCCGCGCCCGCGGCCGTGCTTCGCCGTGCTCCCACTTGTAGACCGACTGCCCCGAAACCCCGAGCAGGGTGGCGAAATCGGCCGCCGACAGGCCGAGCTTGCGCCGCTGCGCCGCCAGCCGCGCGGGACTGAAGCGGCGCGGCGTGCCGGTGGACTCCTCGTCGCCGGCGTCGGCCTGCGGCGCACGGGCCGAGCTCTTGCCGACGCGCTTGAGCTGGCGCTCCAGTTCATCGACGCGGCGCCGCAACGCGGCAATCGTCGAGCGGTACTGGGCGGATGTCTTCTTGAAGTCCCCGGTCTGCGCGCGCACTTCCTTGCGTGCGATGCGGGCGATCTCGTCCTTCAGGACGGCGGCGATGTTCGGCATGTCTGGCTATGGGTGGCGCTCGGCTGCAGTACCGCCTGGCGGCCGGCGCGGATATTGGTGCTCCCTTGCCCCCATCATAGTCGCGCAGCACCCCGCGGCACCCCCGGTGCGACACAATCGGACACATGCATTCGCCCGAGCTCGCGGTCATCGACGTCAAGCCCGGCGCAGCCCTGGAAAGCCAGTCCGGGCTGCAGCTGCTGCGCCCGCGCATCTACGGCGCCTGGATGCGGCCGCCGGGGCGCAAGCGCGCCGCGGCCATCGTGATGCACCCCACCAGCAACTTCATGGGGCACTACCTGATCGCGCCGCTGGCGCAGCGCGGCGTGGCCTGCATGGGCCTGAACTCGCGCTATGCGGGCAACGACACCCTGCTGCTGATGGAGCGGGTGATCCAGGACCTCGGCGCCGGCGTGCAGTTCCTGCGCGCGCAGGGCTACGACAAGGTGGTGCTGGTGGGCAACTCCGGCGGTGCCGCGCTCTCGGCCTTCTACCAGGCCCAGGCGGAGCAGCTGACGATCGAGTCCATGCCCGACGGCGACCCGGCCGGCCTGTCGCCGCAGGACCTGCCGCCGGTGCAGGGGCTGGCCCTGTGCGCCGCGCACGAAGGGCGCTCGACGCTGATGCGCAACTGGATCGACCCGTCCCTCACCGACGAGCGCGATTCCCTGTCGGTGGACCCGGCCCTGGACATGTACGACCCGCGCAACGGGCCGCCCTTCAGCCCTGCCTTCCTCGAGCGCTTCCGCAACGCGCAGCAGCAGCGCTACGAGCGCATCGACCAGTGGGTGGGGCAGCGGCTGCGGCACCTGCGCGGGCAGCAGGCGCCGGGCAGCCCGCGCGACGAAGTGTTCCTGGTGCATCGCACGCATGCCGATCCGCGCTTCCTCGACCTCTCGCTCGATGCGAACGAGCGCGCGGTGGGCAGCGTCTGGGGCGCAGGGGCCACCGGCGCGCGCAGCGTCAACTACGCGGCCAGCCAGATGGGTCGCATCACCTCGCTGACCGCGTGGCTGTCGCAATGGTCCCCGCGCAGCCGCGCCGACGGCCCGGCCAACCTGGCGCGCACGCGCGTGCCCGCCCTGCTGTGCACCTACACCGCGGACCAGTCGACCTTCCCCAGCACGCAGGCCGCCTGGCTGGCCGCGGGCGGCGACCGGATCCGCAACGTGGACATCCGCGGGGGCAACCATTACCTCGCCGGCCAGCCGGAGCTGGTGGCCGAGGTCGGCGAAGTGATCGCTGACTGGATCCTGCGCCTGTGACTT
>DASWUI010000835.1:0-6792 GCA_036401715.1 Ramlibacter sp.
CGCCTTGGATTCCCGCCTGCGCGGGAATGACGGCCAGCGGCCGCAAGGGTCTTCGCTGCCGTGTGTTCCCGCCTTCCACGGAAGGGCGAAAATCCCGCCATGCCCCAAACCCTCCACATCGACTTCGTCTCCGACGTCGCCTGCCCCTGGTGCGCCGTCGGCCTCGCTTCCCTGGAAAGCGCGCTGCACCAGCTGGAGGGCGAGGTCGCGGTCGACCTGCACTTCCAGCCCTTCGAGCTCAACCCGCAGATGGGCCCGCAAGGCCAGGACGTCGCCGAGCACCTCACGCAGAAGTACGGCTCCACGCCGGAACAGCAGGCGCAGGCCCGCGCCGGCATCGCCGCGCGCGGCGCCGCGGTCGGGTTCGAATTCCGCAAGGAAGGCCGCGGCCGCGTCTGGAACACCTTCGACGCGCACCGGCTGCTGACCTGGGCCGGCGAACAGGGCCGACGGCAGCAGCGCGACCTCAAGATGGCCCTGCTGAAGGCCTACCACGGCGAAGGCCGCAGCCCGGCCGATCCGCAGGTGCTGCTGGACGTGGCGGAGTCCGTCGGCCTGGACCGCAAGGAAGCGCAGCTCGTCCTGGAAAGCGGCCGCTACGCCAACGAGGTGCGCGACCGCGAGCAGGAGTTCCAGGGCCTGGGGATCAGTGCGGTGCCCTCGGTGATCGTGAACAACCGCCACCTGATCCAGGGCGGCCAGCCGCCCGAGGTGTTCGAGCAGGCCTTGCGGCAGTTGGCGGGGCAGGAAGCGGCTGCCTAGTGGCCGCCGGCGGCGCGGGCCAGCGCCGCGCAGTAATCGAGCATCGCGTCGGTTTCCATCGCCTTGTCGAAGACGCCGTCGGCGCCCATCTCCTGGCAGTGGCGGCGCACCTGCGGGTCGGCCGTGCCCGTGAGCACCACCATCTTCTGCGTGGACTGGCGGGTCTGCAGCGCCTGCAGCACGCCGAAGCCGCTGCCGCCGCCGGGCACCAGCACCAGGTCGACAATCGCGATGTCCCAGTGGTTGGCGGGATCGCGCAGCCAGGCGACGGCGCTCTTCTCGTCGGCGGCCCAGCCGGCGGTGGCCACCCCGCTGACTTCGGACAGCGCATCGACCAGGCTCTCCCGGATCGGGGCCTGGTCCTCCACGACGAATGCCTTCAGCGGCAAGCACTTCTCCTGGCGAATCGGCAAGGCGAGCGCTTGCCGCCGCAGGATTGTGCACCGAAGGTGCCCGCACCGGGACCGTGCCCGGCGGGGCATGAAGGCCTCCCGTCAGCCTGCCTGAATCTGGATGCGGCGCGGCCGCGCGTCTTCGGCCTTGGGGATGGTCAGGCGCAGCACGCCGTCGCGCAGCTGCGCCTCGATCCGGCTGGTATCCAGTTCGCGGCTCAGGGTGAACTGGCGGCGGTAGGCGGGGCACTGCGCCTCGCCGTACACCAGCTCCATGTTCTCGGGACCGGCGGTGACCGCGGTCGCTTCGAGGACCAGGTTGTCCCCGTCCACCCGCACCTGCAGCTGGTCGCGCGGCACGCCCGGCAGGTCGGCCAGCAGCGTGATCGAGGCGTCGTTCTCGTACACGTCCACCGGCGGGATCACGAAGCGCTGCTGCGCCTGTTCCCGCGTGTCGCTGGTGGCGGGGGTCGAAGAAGAGGTGGTCTGGACTGCGTTGTTCATGACGGTCTCCTTCAGTTCACTTCGATGCGGCGCGGCAGCGACGATTCGCGCTTGGCGACCGTGATGCGCAGCACGCCGTCGCGATAGTTCGCTTCCACGCGGGCGGGGTCGGCATCCTCGGGCAGGCTCACGACCCGGCGGAACTTGCCGCTGAAGCGCTCGTTGGCGTAGACGCTGGTGCGCTCGCCCGCAGGCGGCAGCTCGCTCTTGCGCTCGCCGGCGATCACCAGCAGGCCCCGGTCGACGGTGATGTCCAGCCTCGACGGATCGAGTCCCGGCGCCAGCGCCTGGATCTCCACGCTGCCCGGCGTGGTGCCCACGTTGAGCACGGGGAAGCCCGTGCCCGCCATGGAGCGGATGCTGGAGCCGCGGGTGGGGAACACCTGGTCCAGCAGGGTCTGCATACGGTTGAGTTCCGCGAACAGGTCCGCGGAGGATCGGAACATGGGATTCATGTGCTTTCTCCTTTGTCAGCGCGTCGGCGATCCCGAATTAGGGACGGCCGCCGCCGCTTTCAAGGGGTGGCCCAGCGGGCCAGGAGCACGGGAACGGACGAGGCGAGCAGGGCCACGCCGCTGGCGAACAGCAGGCCGAGCACGAGCTTGCGGAAGGCGATGTCGCTGATGCCCAGGTAGATGCGCGCGCCCAGCAGCACCGGCACGACGACCGCGGGCGCGACGATCGCCAGCAGCGGCCACATGCGCGGCTCGATGATGCCGGTGGCCAGGTAGCTGGCGAAGGTCACCACCTGCATGGCCAGGTTGAAGTTCTGGATGATGGCGCGCTGCCGGTCCTTGTCGAAGCCGCGCACCGTGCACCACAGCGTGGGCACGACGCCGGTGAAGCCGCCGAGGCCGCCCATGACGCCGCCCGCCGCGCCGGCGAGCGTGTCGCCGGTGGGCCCACCCTGCACGCGCGGCAGGCGCCCGGCGAAGAACATCAGCGGGCAGACGACCACCAGCATCAGGCCGAGCAGGGCCTTGAACATGGGGACGTCCAGTCGCGGCAGCAGGTACAGGCCCAGGGGCAGCCCGGCGAGCCCGCCGGCGAGGAAGGGCAGCAGCGCCTTGAAGTCCCAGCCGCGGCGCACGGTGAAGGCCGCGAGCAGCTGGCCGACGAGGGCACCGAACACCGCGAGCGAAGCGGCGAGCTTCGGGTCCAGCGTCCAGGCCCACAGGGCCATGGCGGTCAGGCCGAACCCGAAGCCGGAGAGGCCCTGCACGAAGCCGGCGACGGCGGCGCCGAGGGCGACGGTGAGGATCAGTTCCACGTGCCGTGATTCCCGCGCCTTCGGTCAACGCCGCGCCCTCCGTCATCCCCGCGCCTTCCATCATCCCCGCGAAGGCGGGGACCCAAAGCGTCGAAAGCTGCCGCTGCGCGGCAGCCCCATGCGGACGCCTTGGGTTCCCGCCTGCGCGGGAATGACAGGGCCCTCACTCGTACGCCGACATCGGCACGCAGCTGCAGAACAGGTGCCGGTCGCCGTACACGTTGTCCACGCGGCCGATCGGCGGCCAGTACTTCGCGTGCCGGCGTTCGTCGATGATCGCGGCGCCGACTTCGCGCGGGTAGGGATGCGTCCACTCGCCCTTGAGCAGCGCCGCGGCCGTGTGCGGCGCGTTCTTCAGCGGGTTGTCGTCCTGCGGCCATTCGCCGCGTTCCACCCGCCGGATCTCCTCGCGGATCGCCACCATCGCGGCGATGAAGCGCTCGATCTCCTCCAGCGTCTCGCTTTCGGTGGGCTCCACCATCAGCGTGCCGGGCACCGGGAAGCTGAGGGTCGGCGCATGGAATCCGTAGTCCATCAGGCGCTTGGCCACGTCCTCGGCCGTCACGCCGCTGGTTTCCTTCAGCGGCCGCAGGTCCAGGATGCACTCGTGCGCGACGTGCCCGTTCTCGCTGGCATAGAGCGTGGGGTAGTGCTCGCGCAGCCGCGTGCTGATGTAGTTCGCGCTCAGGATCGCGACCTCGGTCGCCTGCGTCAGGCCCTCGGCGCCCATCATGCGGCAGTACATCCAGCTGATGGGCAGCACCGCGGCATTGCCCAGCGGCGCCGCCGACACCGCGCCCACCGGATGTTCCGCCAGGCCGCCGGTCTTGTGGCCGGGCAGGAAAGGCACCAGGTCCTCGACCACGCACACCGGGCCCACGCCCGGGCCGCCGCCGCCGTGCGGGATGCAGAAGGTCTTGTGCAGGTTCAGGTGGCTCACGTCGCCGCCGAACTCGCCCGGCGCCGCCACGCCCACCAGCGCGTTCATGTTGGCGCCGTCCACGTACACCCGGCCGCCGTGCTTGTGCACCATCGCGCACAGCTCCTTGACCTGCATCTCGAACACGCCGTGCGTGCTGGGATAGGTGATCATGATGCAGGCGAGGTTGGCGCTGTGCTGCTCGCACTTGGCCTGCAGGTCGGCCAGGTCCACGTTGCCGTTGTCGTCGCAGGCGGTCACCACCACCTGCATGCCCGCCATCTGCGCGCTGGCCGGGTTGGTGCCGTGCGCGGAGGAGGGGATCAGGCAGATGTTGCGGTGCGCCTGGCCGCGGCTCTCGTGCCAGGCCTTGATCGCCAGCAGGCCGGCGTATTCGCCCTGCGAGCCGGCGTTGGGCTGCAGGCTGATGCCGGCATAGCCGGTGGCCTGGCACAGCCACTCGCGCAGCTGCGCGTCCAGTTCCGCGTAGCCCTGCAGCTGGTCGCGCGGCGCGAACGGGTGCACGTGCGCGAACTCCGGCCAGGTGATGGGGATCATCTCGCTGGTCGCATTGAGCTTCATGGTGCAGCTGCCCAGGGGGATCATGCTGCGGTCCAGCGCGAGATCCTTGTCCGACAGCGCGCGGATGTAGCGCAGCATGCCGGTCTCGCTGTGGTGCGTGTTGAAGACGGGGTGCGTCAGGAACTCGCTGGTGCGGCGCAGCTCCTGCGGGATGCGCGGCTCGATGCCTTTCTCGAAGGGCGCGAAGTCCGGCAGCGACTGGCCCGGCCTGGCGAAGATGCTCCAGAGCAGTTCGATGTCGGCGCGCGTGGTGGTCTCGTCCAGCGAGATGCAGATGTATTCGTCCCAGGCGACGCGCAGGTTGGCGCGCAGCGCGTGGCCCTTGGCCACGATGGCCTGCGTGGCCTCGCCCGTGTGCAGCGAGATCGTATCGAAGAAGGCGGCCTTCTGCGGCGCGTGCCCCAGCTGCTCCAGCCCCCTGGCGAGAATCGCCGTGTAGCTCGCCACGCGCTGGGCGATGCGCCTGAGGCCCTGCGGCCCGTGGTACACGGCGTACATGCTGGCGACCACCGCCGGCAGCACCTGCGCGGTGCAGATGTTGGAGGTGGCCTTCTCGCGCCGGATGTGCTGCTCGCGCGTCTGCAGCGCAAGGCGGTAGGCCGGGTTGCCGTGGCTGTCGACGCTGACGCCGACCAGGCGCCCCGGCATGGAGCGCTTGAACTCGTCGCGGCAGGCCAGGTAGGCGGCGTGCGGGCCGCCGGCGCCCATGGGCATGCCGAAGCGCTGGGTGGTGCCGACCACGATGTCGGCGCCGAACTCGCCGGGAGGCACCAGCAGCGTGAGCGCCAGCAGGTCGGCGGCGACGATGAACGCCGCCTGCTTGCCGTGCGCCTGCTGCACGTCGGCGCGCAGGTCGTCGATGCGGCCGCTGGTGGACGGGTATTGCGCGAGCACGGCGAAGTAGTCGCCCGCCATCGCCTGCTGCCACTCCTCGTGGGAATTGGCCAGCACCACCTGGATGCCCAGCGGCTTCGCGCGCGTCTGCACCACCTCGATCGTCTGCGGATGGCAGTCGCCGGCCACGAGGAAGGTGTTGCTCCGGCTCTTGACGCTGCGCTTGGCGAGCGTCATCGCTTCCGCGGCGGCGGTCGCTTCGTCGAGCATCGAGGCGTTGGCGATCGGCATGGCCGTCAGGTCGCACACCATGGTCTGGAAGTTCACCAGCGCTTCCATGCGGCCCTGGCTGATCTCCGCCTGGTAGGGCGTGTAGGCGGTGTACCAGGCCGGGTTCTCGAGGATGTTGCGCAGGATGACGCCCGGCGTGAAGGTGCCGTAGTAGCCCTGGCCGATGAAGCTGCGGAAGACCTGGTTGCGGTTGGCGATGGCGCGCAGTTCCAGCAGCGCGGCGGCTTCGGTGGCCGGCGGCGGCAGGCGCATCGGCTTGCCGCGCACGATGGAGCGCGGCACGATGCTCTCGATCAGCGCGCGGCGCGAGGCCTCGCCGATCACCGACAGCATGTGGCGCTCGTCGGCCTCGGACACGCCGATGTGGCGCGGGATGAACTCGGTGGTGTTTTCCAGCTCGCCGAGCGGCCGGGCGGATTGCATCAGCATGGGGGGCGATTTCTCTTCGTTGTCATTGCGGGCGCGAGCCGCAATCCATGGATCCCGGGTCGCGCCCGGGATGACATGATTCCCTTGGGGTGTGGACTAGGCGTTCGCCTTGACGAACTTCGCGTACTCCGGCTCGTCCATCAGCACGTCGAACTCCGCCATGTCCTTGATCAGGATCTTGAAGAACCAGCCGCTGCCCATGGGGTCCTTGTTGGCCATGGACGGGTCGGCGCGCAGGTCCTCGTTGACTTCCGTGACCTCGCCGGCGATCGGCATGTACACGTCCGCGGCGGCCTTGACCGATTCGACCACGCCGGCGACCTCGCCTTTCT
This sequence comes from Ramlibacter sp., assembly GCA_036401715.1. GTDB lineage: Bacteria > Pseudomonadota > Gammaproteobacteria > Burkholderiales > Burkholderiaceae_C > Ramlibacter. The sequence continues at coordinate 6,316 of DASWUI010000835.1, forward strand.
TGTAGACCTTGCCGACTTCGGGCAGGTCCACGAACACCACGTCGCCCAGCGCGTCCTGCGCGTGCAGCGTGATGCCGACCACCGCGTATTCATGGTCCTCCAGCTGGATCCACTCGTGCTCGGGCGTGTACTTGACGGTCATGGTTGCTCCTTTGCTCAGGCGGCCGGGCCGCGGTGGTAACGGTTGGGGACGAAGGGCAGGGTGCTCACTTCCATGGGCACGGGCTTGCCGCGCACGATCGCCTGCAAGCGGGTGCCGGGGACAGCCAGCCGCGGGGGGACGTAGCCCATCGCGACCGGCCGGTCGATGGTGGGGCCCAGCAGGCCGCTGGTGACCTCGCCGATGCGCATGGCCTGGATGCCCAGGCCGTGCGTGTCGTGCAATTCCGTGTGTTCGCGCACGGGCACGCGCTCCAGCGCCACCAGCCCGACGCGCTTGCGCGTGAGCGCCTCCGTGCCATCGAGCTGCGCCAGCAA
>DASWUI010000836.1:0-3160 GCA_036401715.1 Ramlibacter sp.
ACCGCCATCAAGGCCAAGAACCCGGACGCCATCTTCTTCGGCGGCATGGACCCGCAGGCCGGCCCGATGCTGCGCCAGATGGAGCAGCTGGGCATGAACAACGTGAAGTACTTCGGCGGCGACGGCATCTGCACCTCCGAGATCGCCAAGCTGTCCGCGGGCGCCAAGACCCTGGGCAACGTGGTGTGCGCCGAAGGCGGCGCTTCGCTGGCCAAGATGCCGGGCGGCACGGCCTGGAAGCAGAAGTACGACCAGAAGTACCCCGGCCAGTTCCAGGTCTACAGCCCGTACACCTACGACGCGACCATGCTGCTGGTGGATGCGATGAAGCGCGCCAATTCCTGGGACCCGAAGGTCTACACGCCGGAGCTCGCCAAGAGCAACTACCAGGGCGTCACCGCGCGCATCGCCTTCGAGCCGAACGGCGAGCTGAAGAACGCGGCGACCACCCTGTACACGTACAAGGACGGCAAGAAGACGCCGATCGAGTGAGCGCGCCGCGGCGGGTGGCCGACATCGGCGAAAATCGCGCCATGAAAACCATCTACAGCGGCCGCGAGGGCTCGGGCCCCGCCTACGAAATCGAAGCGGACCGGCACGGCAGCTACACCGTCAAGCTCGCGGGCAAGGTGGTCAAGCGCGTTTCCGCGCTGGCGAGCTACCGCGGCAAGCCGGTGTGGGGCAGCCGCAAGCTCGAAGAGGACGCGATCGAGGACGCGAAGAAGGCCATCGAGGCCTTCCGCACGCACCAGGGCTGATGCTGCAGGCGCCGCGGGGCGCCTGCCTTACTTGACGGCCGCCTCGGACTCCGCGCGCGCCGGCTCCCCGGCGCCTTCCTCCTCGCGCGGCAGCTCGAACAGGCGGAAGGGCGGCTGGTCCGGCAGCTTGCGCTGCAGCAGCGGCTTGGCCACGTTGAACACGGGCACGCCGCCGATGGTCCTGGCCTCCAGCGTTCCGCGATGCGCATGTCCGTGGAATACCGCGTCCACCGGGTAGCGCAGCAGGGGTTCCTCCAGCCGGCTGCTGCCCAGGAAAGGGTAGATCTCGTGCGGCTCGCCTTCGACCGTGCCGGCGATGGGCGAGTAGTGCAGCAGAGCGATCTTTCGCGGCGTGCGCAGCTTGGCCAGCGCCGCCTCCAGCTTCATCGCCTCGTGCAGCGCTTCCTGCACGAACAGCTTGATGGCGGGCTCGCCCCAGGCGCCGAGCGAGCCGCGGCCGAAGCCGCCGGCAAAGCCCTTGGCGCCGGCGATGCCCACGCCCTCGATCTCCACCGCCTCGCCATCGAGCACGCGCACGCCGGCCTTCTTGAGCGTGTCCATCACCACCTCCGGCGTGCCGGACTCGTAGTCGTGGTTGCCCAGGACCGCCACGATGGGGATCTTCACCACGGAGAGTTCATCCACCAGCACGTGCGCTTCCTCCGCCGTGCCGTAGTCGGTGAGGTCGCCGCACAGCAGCAGGGCGTCCGCGCCCTCGCCCGCCTTGGCGAAGAAGGCGCGCAGCGTCCCCGCCGACTCCTTGGTGACGTGGATGTCGCCGACGACGGCGAAGCGGACGCTGGTGGGTGACTTGCCCATGGGTTCAGGCGCTCTTCTTGCTGAGGAATGTGCATGCTGCCCCCATCCGCTCGCGGTTCCTGTAGGCCGGCGCTGACGCTTCGTGAGGTTCCTCGTCCTTAGCCCCGAAGGCGCTTCCGCCGAGATGCGGATCGCGCCAACGCACCTAATCTGGCGGCATGTGCTCCACCATCGCGCTCGCGCCTTCCCTGGAGGAAGAGGTCGCCCCCGTCACCGCCGCGTTCTACCGCCGGGCGCTGCGGGTGCTCGTGGACGCCGAGATTCCCTTCCTCGTCGGCGGCGCGTTCGCGCACGCCTGCTTCACCGGCATCCGCCGCTCGACCAAGGACCTCGACCTGTTCATCCGGCGCCAGGACTTCGGCCGGGCGTCGGCCCTGATGCGGGCGGAGGGCTGGCGCACCGAGCTGACCTACCCGCACTGGCTGGCCAAGGTCTACGACGGCGAGGAGTTCATCGACCTGATCTTCAACTCGGGCAACGGCCTGACGCCGGTGGACGACCGCTGGTTCGAGGACAACGCCTGGGCCGAGGTGCTCGGCGTCCCGGTGCGCGTCGCCAACCTCGAGGACGGCATGCTGTCGAAGGCCTTCATCATGGAGCGCGAGCGCTACGACGGCGCCGACATCGCGCACCTGGTGCGCGCCAACGCCGAGCGCATCAACTGGCCGCGCCTGGTCGACCGCTTCGGTGCGCACTGGCGCGTGCTGCTGGCGCACCTGACCCTGTTCGGCTTCATCTATCCCGGCGAGCGCCACCGCGTGCCGCAGTGGGTGATGGAGAACCTCATCGAGCGGCTGAAGGCGGAAGTCGCGCAGCCCCTGGCACAGGATCCCCACGTCTGTGCCGGCACGCTGCTGTCCCGCGAGCAGTACCTGCACGACGTCGAGAAGCTCGGCTACGTGGACGGCCGCCTCACGCCGGCGAGCACCATGACCGAGGAGGACGTGCAGACCTGGACCGAGGCCATTCCCGCGCGCCAGCCGGAGCCGCCGCCGCTGCCCGCGCTGGAGGACGGCGGCATCCTGCCGAAATGAAAAAAGGGGCCGCCCGGCAGGGGCGGCCCCGCGAGGGGCGGGTGCGAGGGAGGGACTCAGTACCCGCCGGAGTCCTGCATCGCCTTGACGGCCAGCGCCACCGTGACGGCCACCGGGATCGCCGTGAGCACCGTCGCGGGGATCCACGGCAGGCCGCCCTGCTCGCTGCGCCGAAGGAGCGCCAGCGCCGGGTCGACCAGCAGCGCGCCGGCCAGCAGCGCCACGTAGCCCAGCGAGAAGCCCGCGTACAGGTGGGCGGTCGCCCAGATCGCACCGAGCAGCAGCACGGCCAGCGCGGCCGCCGGGCCGGCGAAGCGCGTGCCGGCACGCGGCAGCGCGAACAGCATGCAGGCGGCCAGCGCCATCGCGAGCGCGCCGGACAGCTGGCCCAGCGACTGGCTGCTGTCCATCATCAACACCAGGCCGGTCCCGCCGGCCACCAGGGCCAGCAGCAAGGGCCGCGTGGCGGCGCCCTGCGCCGGCCGGGAGACCAGGGTCCAGAGCGCGGCCAGGCCGAGCCCCGTGGCAACGGCGGCGATCGCCGCCTTC
>DASWUI010000837.1:0-2303 GCA_036401715.1 Ramlibacter sp.
GGCTCCCAGAAGCGGCGGTTGGACGCGTTGATGGCGAACTCCTGCGTCTCCTCGGGGACGCGCAGGTCGGGATGCGTCAGCATGAACTCGCCCAGGTTGGGGTCCAGCGTGAAACCGGCGACGCCGTGGCCCACCGTGAGGATCAGCATCGTGGTCGGGCCGTACAGCGCGTAGCCGGCGGCCACCTGCTGCGCGCCCGGCTGCAGGAAGTGCTGCTCGGTCAGCGCGCCCGCCACCGCCTCGTCCGGCGCGCGCAGCACCGAGAAGATGCTGCCCACCGACACGTTCACGTCGATGTTGCTGGTCCCGTCCAGGGGGGCGAACACAAGCAGGTACTTGCCGCGGGCGAACTGCGCCGGGTTGTCGTAGGGCTGGTCCATCTCCTCCGACGCCATGCCGGCGAGGTGGCCGCCCCACTCGGTGGTGCGCAGGAAGACCTCGTTGCTCAGCACGTCCAGCGGCTTCTGCTCCTCGCCCTGCACGTTGGTGGCGCCGGCGGCCGGCGTATCCGCCAGCTTGCCCAGCGCGACCTGGCGCGCGATCGCCTTGCAGGCCATCGCCACGTCGAGGATCAGCGCGTTGAAGTCGCCGGTCGCGCCGGGATAGCGGCGGCGCTGGTCGATCAGGTACTGCGTGAGGGTCTGGCGCTGGTAGGTGTTCATCATGCCGCTCCCACGGCTTGCGCGGCGCGCACGCGGCTGGCGCGCCATTCGGTGAGCTGGTCGACGGACACGCCGGCCAGCGAGGGCAGCACGCGCAGCGCGCCGCTGAAGTCGTGCTTCTTCGTGAAGGACGTCGGCGTCACCACCGTGTCCATGCCGGCCGCGGTGGCCGCGCGCAGCCCGTTGGAGGAATCCTCGAAGGCGACGGCCGCGGCCGCCGCCACGCCCAGGCGCTCGAGCGCCTGGTGGTAGACCTGCGGGTGCGGCTTCTTGCGCGGCGCCGTGGAGGCGTCGCACACCACCGGGAACTCCAGGCGCCAGTTGGGCCCGACGGCGCGGCGCAGCAGCGCGGCGACGTTCACCGGGGAGTTCGTGGTGGCGATGGCCAGCTGCAGCCCGCGCCGGCGCGCCTCGTCCATCAGGATCAGCACGCCGGGGCGCAGTTCCACCAGGCCGTCATTCACCATGGCCTCGTAGATCGCGGTCTTGGCCAGGTGCAGGCGCTCCACGAGGTGCACGATGGCGCTGCCGTCGATGTCCACCACCTGCGGGCGCGACTGGCGCCAGTAATAGAGCATGCGCTCCTTGCCGCCGGAGATCTCCAGCAGCTCGGTGTACAGGGCCTCGTCCCACTTCCAGTCCAGCCCCTCGTCGGCGAAGGCCTGGTTGAAGGCGCGCAGGTGGAAGCGCTCGGTATCGGCGAGGGTGCCGTCCACGTCGAAGACGAGGGCGCGCAGGGGCTGGTTCATGGCGGTCCTTCAGGTGGCGGCGAACAGGCGGCTGGCGAGGATGTCCTCGGCCGCGATGGTGGTGAGGTCCTCGGCGCTGAGCTCGCGCTCGCGGTCGGCGAACAGGCGGCTGGCCTGCCGCAGCCGCGCGCGGTCCAGCGCGTTGCGCACGCTGCGCGCGTTGGCGAAGTGCGGCTGGGTCACGCGCAGCTCGATGTAGCGCTGCAGCGCCTCGCCGGCGCCCTCGCCCAGGTGGAAGTTCTGCGCGGCCAGCATCTTTTCCGCGATCGCCATCAGCTCCTGCGGCTGGTAGTCGGGGAAGTCCAGGTGGTGCGCGATGCGCGAGCTCATGCCCGGGTTGCTGCGGAAGAAGGTCTCCATGCGGTCCGCGTAACCGGCGAGGATCACCACCAGGTCGTCGCGCTGGTTCTCCATCACCTGCAGCAGGATCTCGATGGCCTCCTGCCCGTAGTCGCGCTCGTTCTCCGGGCGGTACAGGTAGTAGGCCTCGTCGATGAACAGCACGCCGCCCATGGCCTTCTTCAGCACTTCCTTGGTCTTGGGCGCGGTGTGGCCGATGTACTGCCCCACCAGGTCGTCGCGCGTCACGGCCACCAGGTGGCCTTTGCGCACGTAGCCCAGGCGGTGCAGGATCTGCGCCATGCGCAGGGCCACCGTGGTCTTGCCGGTGCCCGGATTGCCGGTGAAGGACATGTGCAGGCTGGGCGCCTGCGCGGTGAGCCCGAGGTTGGCGCGCAGGCGGTCCATCACCAGCAGCGCGGCGATGTCGCGGATGCGCGCCTTCACCGGCGCGAGCCCGACCAGGTCGCGGTCGAGCTCGGCCAGCACTTCCTCCACCTGCGAGTCCGCCAGCACCGCGGCGACCGAGCGCGCCGGCGGCTTGGCCGGCGGC
>DASWUI010000838.1:0-8417 GCA_036401715.1 Ramlibacter sp.
CAGCTGCACGTTGGCCATCACGCCTTCCTCGGGCAGGGCGACCCCCTCGCCCGGTGCCAGCCCCACCGCGATCGTGCCGCGCAGCACCTGCGGCTCCGGCCCGGCGAGGTCGCGCAGGTACTGCACGCTGCCCAGGCGCCCCAGCTCCACCGAAAGCACTTCCTGCGGCCGCGCGCCGCTGGCGAGCGACTCGCGCGTGAGCGCGGTCTCGTAGCGCAGCGGCAGCACCGCCTCGGCCGGCTTGTTCAGCGGCGCCGGCAGGTTCACCGCCAGTCCCTGCAGGCTGCTGGTGACCTGCACCTCGGGCGAGCCGCGGCGGAAGGCCAGCGACAGGTTGTAGGCGGCGCTGCCGCTGAAGTCGCGCGCCAGGCGCGAGACGAACCCGAGTTCGTGCGCCTGCCGCAGGCCGTCGGCGGTCACCGTGCCCTGCCCGCGCAGGACCACCACCGTGGCCGGCTCGCCCGGGCCACCGGGCCGCGTGCCGCCTTCCAGCCGCACGTCGCCGCCCAGCGCCCGTGCCTGCACCCCGGAGAGCTGGAAGCCCTTGTCGGAGAACTGCACCACCCCGCGCGCCCGCGACAGGGCCGGGCTGTCGGGCGAGATCTGCACGTCGTTGCCGGCCAGGGTGACGGTGCCCTGCACCTGCGATCGCGTGAGGTCCTGCAGCGGCAGCAGCAGCCGCAGGTCCACCTCCGCGTTGCCGCCGGCGGTCGCGCGGGTGAGCGCGTTGCCCGTCATGCCGGCCACCGGCGAGGTGTTGACCACCCCCAGCGAGTCGCTGACCGGCCCCTTCACCTTGCCCTTGACCTGCACCTGCGGCTGCGCGAAATCGGCGATCTGCGCCTCCGCCTGCACCTGCAGCCGCGGCAGCCCCAGGACCTTGCCGGCGACACCGTTGATGCGCATGCCGTTGCCCTGGAACACGAGCTCGGCGGCGAGTTCGCTCAGGGCCGGCCAGGGCTGGGGGCCGTTCTGCAGGGTGCGCGGCACGTAGGCATAGCTGACGTCGCGCACCTGCGTCGTGACCAGGAACTCGCCGCCCTTGTTGTCCCGGAAGGGGAACTGCCGCAGGTCGCCCTTGACGCGGAACTTCGTCCCGGTCGCCGCGCCGGTCTGCACGGAGTCGCGCACGTAGTCGCGCGCCCGCTTCGGCACCGCGACGGGCAGGTAGCGCCACACCCGGGAGCCGTCCGCGCGCGCGAGGCTGCCCTGCAGGTCCAGCGTGCCGGGAAAGCGCGCGCCGCCCGGCGCCTTCGGGTCGCCGGTGCGCCAGGTGGCCTGCGCCTCGCCCTGCGCGTCGGCGTTGCTGAAGCGCAGGTCCTTGACGCTCAGCGCAAGCTGCTCGCCGTTGACCTGCCACTGCACGTCGGCGGCCAGCGTGTCGAAGGGCAGCAGCGGTTCCTCGAACACGCCGGGGAAGTCGAGCGCGCCCTGCCCGATGGCCAGGCGTACCTTGCCGCCGGCCTGGGTGAAGTCGAAATCGAGCGTCGCGCCGCGCAGGCCGGGCGTGCCCGCATGCCCTTGCGGGTCGGGCCGCGCGGCGACCTCCAGCCCGCTGGCGCGCCCGCGCACCTCGTACCTCTGCAGTGCATCGACCGGCCCCTGCCAGCGCGCCTGGATGCGGTCCACCAGCCCGCGCGGCGCATAGGCCTGCAGCGCCGCGTGGGTGGCCGTGCCCAGCGGCAGCCGCGACGCGACCTGGCCCAGCGCCGCGAGGTCCAGCCGGTCCGCCCGCAGTTCGCCCTGCGCCGCGGCCTGGCCCTCGGCGGCGGTCCAGGCCACGAACACGTTGCCGCCCGGCCAGCGCTGGCCTTCCTGGGTGACGAACTGCAGGGCCTGGGTCTCGAACTCGAAGCCGCCGGCCAGGCGCTTGCCGCCCAGGCGCCCGGACATGGACTGCAGCGCGAGCGGCTCCAGCCTGGGGCCGAGCGTGGCGATGACGTCCGCCAGCACCACGTCCGCCGTGCCGCCCACCACCTGCCCGCGGTCGATGTCCGCCCAGGCACGGACCCGCCCGTGCCCCTGCGTGATGTCGAAGCCCAGGCTCGCGTAGCGGCGCAGCTGCGACAGGTCCACGGCGCGCAGGTCGGCGTGCGCCTCCCCGCTCCATTGCTGCCAGCGGCCCGGGTTGGCGGTGAGCAGCGGCTGGCGGAAGACGCCCGCCAGGGTGAAACGCTCGCCCCATTCGGCCGGAGGCGTGGCGTCCAGCCGCAGCAGGTGCCGCCGGCCCTGGTTGCGTGAGACGAAGTCCACCCCGCTGAGCACCAGCGGCGGCGCCCCGCGCAGCTCGTCGGTCCACTGCACCCAGCCGCCCTGGATCACGAATTCCGTCTGGCGGAAGAACCAGTCGGCCGCGCGACCCTCGTTGTCGCTGCTGCGCGAGAAATCCAGGCCGGCCACGAAGATCCGGCCGTCGGCCGACCGCCGGATGTCCAGCCGCGGCTGGTCGATGTAAAGCTGCTCGAAACCGAGGTTCCACAGGGAGCGTGGGGACAAGGCGCCCACCACCACGGGCAGGGTCAGGGCGCTGCGCCCCTGCGGGTCGAGCAGCACCACGTCCCGCAGGGTGAAGGAGGGGATCAGGCCCTCGCTGCGCGCCGTGATCGCGCCGATGCGAACGGGCACGCCCAGGATGCCGCTGGCCCGGATTTCCAGTGCGGGGCGAAGGTCGCCGATTCGCGGCACAATGAATGAATGCAGCGCCCCCCAAGCCAGTGCCAGCAGCAAAGACACGGCCAGCAGCAGCCACAGCGACCACTTGACCGCAGCTGCAAGCAACCTCAGCGAGCGTGAGGGATTCGGCGGCGTGGCATTCATGAAAACATCGGACAGGCGGGAATTATGACCCTGGGCGCTGCGCCGGGTTCTGGCGCCACCGACACCGCAGATTCCGTCAACGCCGGCGGCGAGGCCGCGGAGGACACGGCGAGCGGACAAATTCCTCTCTCCGGGCATTCGCGTTTCGCGCAGCGGCTGCGCCGCCGCTATCAGGGAGAGCTCGCGCTGCTCGCCCCCGGCGCGCCGGACGGCGAGAGCATCGCCGCCGCATACGAAGCGTTACGTTCGCGTGGCCACGACGTGGCGCCGGCGCTGCGCATCCTGCGCCAGCTGGTGATGGAACGGCTGGTCACCCTGGACTGCGACCGGCGGGCGCCGCTGGAAGCCATCACGTCGGGGGTCACCGAGCTGGCGGAATTCGCGCTGGACGTCGCCTGCCGCCATGCCTGCCAGGAACTGGACGCCGTGCATGGTGCGCCGCTGACCGCGCAAGGGCAGCGGGCGCAGCTGTGGGTCGTGGGCATGGGCAAGCTGGGGGCGCGCGAGCTCAATGTGTCCAGCGACGTGGACCTGATCTACGTGTACGACGAGGACGGCGAGACGGCGGGCACGGCCGAGGGGCGCGGCCGGATCACCAACCATGAATACTTCGGCAAGGTGGTCAAGGCGATCTTCGGCCTGATCGGCGACGTCACCGAGCACGGCTTCGTGTTCCGGGTGGACCTCGCGCTGCGGCCGAACGGCAATTCCGGGCCGCCGGCGGTGTCGCTGGGCGCCCTGGAGGACTACCTGCTGCTGCAGGGCCGCGAGTGGGAACGCTTCGCCTGGATGAAGAGCCGGGTGGTGGCGCCGCGCAGCTGCCTGGAGGACGGCTCCGTGCAGGCGCTGCGCGCCGTGGTGCTGCCCTTCGTGTTCCGCCGCTACCTGGACTACGCCGTCTTCGACGGCCTGCGCAACCTGCACCGGCAGATCCGCGAACACGCCGCCCGCCGGGCCGCCGGCCGGCCGGAACGCGCCAACGACGTGAAGCTCTCGCGCGGCGGCATCCGCGAGATCGAGTTCATCGTGCAGCTGCTGCAGGTGGTGCGCGGCGGCCAGTTTCCCGAGCTGCGCACCCGGCCGACGCTGCGGGCGCTGGAGCGCCTGGCCGCCGCCGGCCTGATGTCCGGGCAGACGGCGCAGTCGCTCGCCGCCGCCTACACCTTCCTGCGCCAGGTGGAACACCGCATCCAGTACCTGGACGACCAGCAGACCCACGTGCTGCCCATGGGATGCCGCGACGACGACGACGGCTCCGACCTGGTGTGGATCGCCCGGACCATGGGCTTCGCGGACTGCTGCCCTTTCCTGCACGAACTCGACGGCCACCGCGAGTTCGTGGCCGAGGAATTCGACAAGCTGCTCGGGGGCGGCGCCGGGGAGTGCCGGACCTGCAACGGCCCCAAGGGCAACAAGGCGCCGCCCGACCTGGAGACGATCCTCGAGCAGCTGCCCGCGCAGCTGCAGCAGCGCATCCACGGCTGGTGCTCGCACCCGCGGGTGATGGCGCTGCGCGACGACGCGCGCCACCGGCTGTCGCGGCTGGTCGCGCGCACCGGCGTGTGGCTGCAGGAAGGGCGCGTGAGCGAGGAAGCGGCGCTGCGCATGGTGGACTGGATCGAGCCGCTGCTGCGGCGCGAAAGCTACCTGGCCCTGCTGTGGGAGCGGCCCGCGGTGCACGAGCGGCTGCTGCGCCTGCTCGGCGCGCACAAGTGGCCGGCACGCTACCTGATGCAGCACCCCGGCGTGATCGACGAACTGGCCAGCGAGGGCCTGCTGAAGGAACGCTTCAGCGCCGAGGACTTCGAGCGCGAGCTGGAACACCGGCTGCGCTCGCTGCAGGGCACCGGCGAGGACGACGACGAGACCCTGCTGAACCTGCTGCGGCGCGCCCACCACGCCGAACTGTTCCGCACCCTGGCGCGCGACGTGGAAGGCGTGCTGACGGTGGAACAGGTGGCCGACGAACTGAGCGCGCTGGCCGACGCGACCCTGAAGGTCACCGCCCGCTGGTGCTGGGACCGCCTGAAGCAGAAGCACCGGGAGACGCCGCGCTTCGCCATCCTGGGCTACGGCAAGCTGGGAGGCAAGGAGCTCGGCTACGGCAGCGACCTCGACATCGTGTTCGTCTACGAGGACGAGGACGAGCGGGCGCCCGATGCCTATGCCGCCTTCGTGCGCAAGATCATCAACTGGCTGTCCACCAAGACCGCCGAAGGCGACCTGTTCGAGATCGACACCGCGCTGCGCCCGAACGGCAGCTCCGGCCTGCTGATCACGACCTTCCAGGCCTACGACGACTACCAGCAGCGCCGCGGCAGCAACACCGCCTGGACCTGGGAACACCAGGCCATGACGCGCGCCCGCTTCGTGGTCGGACTGGAGGAACTGCGCCCCCGCTTCGACGCGGTGCGCGAGGCCGTCATCACCGCGTCCCGCGATGTCGGGGCGCTGCAGCGCGAGATCGTGGCCATGCGAGACAAGGTGCGGCAGGCCCATCCGGTCAAGCCGGGCCGCTTCGACCTGAAGCACAGCGCCGGCGGCATGGTGGATGCGGAGTTCACGGTCCAGTTCCTGGTGCTGTCGCAGTCGGCCCGGCACCGGGAGCTGATCCCCAACGTCGGCAACATCGCGCTGCTGCAGCGGGCGGAAGCCGCCGGACTGCTGCCGGCCGGCGTCGGCCAGGCCGCGGCCGGCGCCTACCGCGAGCTGCGCCGCGTGCAGCACGGCGCGCGCCTGAACGAGGAATCGACCCAGGTGCCGCAGGACCAGCTCGCCGCCGAGCGCGAGGCGATCCTGGCGCTCTGGCGCCACGTCTTCGGCTGAGCTTCGCAGCTCCCCCGCAGGTCGTGGTGACCCCGCAGGCGAACCGCGACACCGGCCGCGCAGCGGGCTTCCCTACCTCACAGGTAGAGACCTTCCCCTGACAAGTAGCACCTTCCGGTGCTAGCCTCGTGGGTTTTCGCCGCCGCGGCTTTGCACGACGAAGCCCGCCGGCAGCGTGACGACGAAGCCCGATCCGGGAAGGACACATGAAGCTCTTGCGCCCCGTCGCGGCGGCAGGCTTGCTGTTGTTGTTGGCTGCCTGCGCCGTTCCCCGCCCCCCCGAGTCCGTAGCGCGCGATGCGCCGCCGCGCTGGTACGCCCCGCTGCCGCACGGCGGGCGCCTGGCCGACCTGAAGCAGTGGTGGCAGCAGTTCAACGACCCGCTGCTGGTGGAACTGGTGGAGGCGGCGCAGACCGCCAGCCCCACGGTGGCCACCGCCGGCACCCGCATCGCGGAGGCGCGCGCCGCGCGCGTGACGGCGCAGGCCGCCGGCCTGCCGCGGGTGGACGCGAACCTGTCGGCCACGCGCGGCAATGCCCAGGCCGGCGTGCCCCTGTCCACCATCGTGCAGTCCGGCGTGCAGGTGGCCTGGGAGGCCGACCTGTTCGGCGGCACGGCCGCCCGCACCGACGCAGCCGGCGCGCGGCTCGCCGGAGCCGAGGCCGGCTGGCACGAAGCGCGCGTGGCGGTCGCGGCGGAAACCGCCACCACCTATGTCGACCTGCGCACCTGCGAGCGGCAGCTCGGGGTGGTGCGCAACGACGCCCGCTCCCGCGCGGAGACGGCCCGCCTGACGGGGCTGAGCGCGGAGGCCGGCTTCACCGCTCCCGCGGTGGCGGCCCAGGCGCGCGCCAGCGCGGCCGAGGGCGCGGCCCGGGTGACGCAGCAGAAAGCACAGTGCGACCTGCTGGTCAAGGCACTGGTGGCCCTGACCGCCACGCCCGAGCCCGCGCTGCGCGAGCGGCTGGAGGCCCGCTGGAGCGAGCCCGCGGCCTTCACGCTGCTGGCCATGCCCTCCGTGCCGGCGGCACTGCTGGCGCAGCGGCCGGACGTGTACCAGGCCGAGCGGGCCGTCGCGGCGGCCAGCGCCGACGTGGGCGCGGCCCGCGCCGACCGCTTCCCGCGCCTGTCGCTGTCCGGCCAGATCGCCAACGGCTTCGTGCGCGTGGCGGGCGACACCAACCGCGCCCAGACCTGGTCGATCGGACCGATCGCGCTGAGCCTGCCGCTGTTCGACGGGGGCCGCCTGGCCGCGGCCGAGGACGCCGCCGCGGCGCGCTACGAGGAGGCGGCGGCCCTCTATTCCGCCCGCGTGCGCCAGGCGGTGCGCGAGGTCGAGGAAGCGCTGGTGAACCTGGAGAGCGCGCGCGAGCGCAGCGAGGACGCGCGCGCCGCGGTCGAGGGCTACCAGGCGTCCTTCGCCGCCACGGAAGCGCGCTACCGCAGCGGGCTGGGCAGCCTGATCGAGCTGGAGGACCAGCGCCGCGTGCTGCTGGCGGCGCAGACGGCACTGGTCAGCCTGCAGCGCGAGCGCCTCGCGGCCTGGATCGCGCTGTACCGCGCGCTCGGCGGCGGCTGGCAGCGACCCGACGCGGCCGTCGCCCGCGGCGAATGAACCCACGCAAGAACAAGGAACAAGAAACGTGATGTCCCAGTCCATAGCCCCCGCCCTGCTCGCCTCGCTGCTGCTGCTTGCCGCCTGCGGCGACAAGGAAGCCGAGGCGAAGAAGGCCGCCCCCAAGCCGGCCCTGACGGTGACGACCACCACGCCCACGCAGACGATGCTGCCGGTCACGCTCGCGGCCAACGGCAACCTCGCCGCCTGGCAGGAAGCGAGCATAGGCACCGAGACCAGCGGCCTGCGCATCTCCGAGGTGCTGGCAAACGTCGGCGATCGCGTGCGCCGCGGCCAGGTGCTGGCGCGCTTCGCCGCGGGCACCGTGTCGGCGGAGGCGGCGCAGGCCCAGGCGGCGCTGGCGGAGGCCGAGGCGGCCGCTGCCGAGGCGGCGAACAACGCGGCCCGCGCCCGCACGCTGCAGCAGACCGGCGCCATGAGCGCATCGCAGATCAACCAGTACATCACCGCCGAGGCGACCGCGCGGGCCCGGGTGGCGGCCGCGCGCGCGCAGTACCAGCAGCAGCGCGTGCGCCTGGGCCAGACGGCGCTGCACGCGCCCGACGACGGCATCATCTCGGCGCGCACGGCGACCGTCGGCGCGGTGGTCGCACCCGGCACCGAGCTGTTCCGCCTGATCCGCAAGGGCCGGCTGGAATGGCGCGCCGAGGTGACCGCGGCCGAGCTGGGGCGGCTGACGCCGGGCACGCGCGCCATCGTCACCGCCACCAGCGGCGCGCGGCTGGAAGGCCGCATCCGCACCATCGCGCCGACGGTGGACCCGCAGTCGCGCATCGCGATCGCCTATCTCGACGTGAATCCGCTGCCCGGCCCCGCCGCCGGCAGTGCCCGCGCCGGCATGTTCGCGCGCGGCGAGTTCGACCTGGGGGCGCAGCCCGCGCTCACCGTGCCGCAGCAGGCGCTGGTGGTGCGCGAAGGCTTCAACTACGTGCTGCGCGTGAACCCCGACAACCGGGTACAGCAGGTCAAGGTGCAGATCGGCCGCATCGCGGGCGACCGCGTGCAGGTGCTGTCGGGCGTGACGCCCGACATGCGCATCGTGGCCAGCGGCGGCGGCTTCCTCAACGACGGCGACCTGGTGCGCGTCGCCGACGGCCCGGGCGCGACGCCGGCAACGGCGGCAGCCGGCGCGGGCGG
>DASWUI010000839.1:0-16918 GCA_036401715.1 Ramlibacter sp.
CCCGAGCTCGACATCCACACCCGGTACGACTGGAAGGCAGGCTGGGCGCAGACCACCCTCGGCAGCGCGCCGGAGCCCCGGTCCACCGCGCTCGGCGTGCCGACCTGGGACCCGAGGTCCTTCCAGGTGGCGCTGATCGCGCTCGCGCCGCAGCGCCGGCCGGGCGAGCGCGAACAGCATCGCGTCATCGAGCGCGGCGCCCTCAAGGAGCACGAAGTCACATTCGCCGGCCCGATCGCGGCCGGCGGCGGGCAGCCGGTGCACGAGATCCTCAGCCGCAAGCAGTCCGGCCTGATCGCACTGCGCCTGCTGCCCGAAGAAGCGTGGCGGCCGTCCCGCGTCACGGTGGACGACGTGAGCATGGAACTCGTGCCCGCGCCGGTGCCGGCACCGGCGCCCCTGACCGAGGACAGCATCCCCTCGTGCGAAGGCGAGGGCCTGCGATGAAGCGCGACGTCGCCACGGCACTGCGGCCGGCGGCCCCCTGGCCGGGCGTGCTCGGCTACCTCGCGCGCTGCCGCGGCCCGGCGGTCCCGCTGCTGGCGGTGCTCGCCATCGGCGCGCTGCTGGCGCTGATGGACGCACTGGTCGACCTCGACCGCGTGGCGGTACCCAAGCCCGCGTTCAAGGCGCTGCAGCTGCCCGGCTACCCCGCCGACACGCCGCTGGCGGAAGCGGCGCTGGTCGTGGAGTCGGCCCTGTGGTGGCTGTGCCTGAGCCTGCTGCAGTGGCTGGTCGCGCTCGGGGTCATCGGGTTGTGCGGCCGGCAGCTGCACCGCGCCCTGCGGCACGACCCGAGGCTCGCGCGCGCGGCCTGGGCGGTGTTCCTGGGCGTGCTGGCCGTGCTGGCGGCGGCCCTGTACCAGATGGCGGCCGTGCGCGGCGTTTCGCTGCTGTCCTTCGGGCCGATGGTGGAGAACCTGGCGCTGCTGTCGCCGCGTTTCCCGTTCCTGGCCAGCATGAATGCCGCGCTCGCCTTCGTCGCCAGCGCTGCCCTGTTGTGCTCCTTCTCGCTGCTGCTGTTGCCGGGAGCCTACGTCGACCGCCCGGTCGAGCAGATGCGCGCCATCACGGTGCTGATGTATGGCGGTGCCGCCCTGATGCTCGTGTGGATCTCCAGCCTGGCTTCCATGTACCGGCTGTGCGCGACGCTGATGGTGAAGGCGGCGCGCGAACCCGCGCTGGCGCTGGCGCCGACGATCAGCCTGATGGGCGGCCTGCTGCTGAGCCTGCTGCTGGCAGCCGCCTTCCTCTCGGCGGCCGCCTGGCTGCAGCACTGCCACGAGCAGGAGCGCCCCGCCGGCGGCCCGGAAGCGCCGGCCGCCGCCGTGGCGGGCGGTGGCAGTCCGCGGGACCTGCTCGCCGCCCACTGGCCCAAGGCGGTCGCCTTCCTGATGCCCCTGCTGCCGGGCGTTGCCGAGACGGTGCTGCAGGCGCTGGCGAACGCGCCGTGAACCGCGCGGGCGCGGCATTGCCGCGATCCGCCCGCCGCCCCCTGCACGAGCGAGTGGCCGACAATGGCCCCACCCCACAGGAGGCGCCATGTCCAACCACGTCTACAAGACGCTCGAGCTCACGGGTTCGTCCACCACCGGCATCGAGGATGCGGTGAATACCGCGCTGGCCAAGGCCAACGAGACGGTGCGCAACATGCAGTGGTTCGAGGTGACCGAAACGCGCGGGCACATCCGGGACGGGAAAGTGGCCCACTGGCAAGTGACGCTGAAGGTCGGCTTCACGCTGGAATAGCGCGCCGGCCCGCTTCAGGTGCGCGAGCGGCGCTGCTTCCAGCGGGTGCGCAGCGCGATCCACTTGCGCTCCAGCCACAAGGTCATGGTGGCGACCGGCTCGCGCAGCGGCGGGACGTCCTGCGCGACCAGCAGCAGGCCGAGCGGGATGAATTCGATCCCGAGCACCGGCACCACCGGCCCCATCAGGCCGGCTGCCACGATCACGACCCCGAGCGGCAGCCGCACCCAGCGGCCCTGGGGCTCGCGCAGCCAGGCGATCGCGCGGGCGATCGCATCGGGCGTGTGCTCCTCGAGTTCGTCGTAGGCGCGGTCGAGCTTCTGCTGGCCCGCCTCGCGTGCGGTGGGTCGGTCCATGGTGTGCGGACAGGGTAGGCGGCACCGCACCGCCCGCGCGTGGGAAGCTGGACGGGATGGCCGTAGGAGACCTCCTGCCGCTCACTGGCCCTTGCCGAGCGTCTCGGCCACGGCCTCGCAGAAGCTGCGTTCCTCCCGCAGGATGAAGCGCTGCCGCTGCGCCAGCGCGAAGTTCTCGCGCCCTTCGGGGTCGGCGCGCAGGCGCGCCCGGTAGGCCTCGTAGGCGGCCAGGCTGTCGAAGCCGATGAGGCCCCAGGCGACGTCGTTCGTGCCCTCGTGCGGCAGGAAGTAACCCAGCAGCCGGCCGCCGCAGCGGGGGATGATGCGCGCCCAGTTGCGCGCATAGGCGGCGAAGGCCTCGCGCTGGAAGGGATCGATCTGGTAGCGGATGAAGCAGGTGATGCGCATGGGGGAGCCTCCGGTGGATGCGTCCTCCATCTTGCGAATTCCCTGGCCGCGACGCTTCGCTCCCGCGCGAAGCGTCGCCGTGCCCCGCTGGTGCACACTGCGCGCATGACCGCCAACCAGCTCGCCCGCATCGCCGCCCTGGTGGGCGAACCGGCGCGCGCCGGCATGCTGCTGGCGCTGATGGACGGGCGTGCGCTGACGGCGGGCGAGCTGGCCGCCGCGGCGCGCGTCACGCCGGCCACGGCGAGCCGGCACCTCGCGCTGCTGGTGGAGGCGGGACTGCTGCGCGCGGCCAGCCAGGGCCGCCATCGCTACCACCGGCTCGCCTCGCCGGACGTCGCGCGCGTACTGGAAGGGATCATGCAGCTGGGACAGGCGAGGCCGCCGTCGCCGGCCACCGGGCCGCGCGATCCGCAGATGCGCTTTGCCCGCACCTGCTACGACCACCTCGCCGGCCGCGTGGCGGTGGCGATCGCGGACCGGCTGGTGGAAGAGCGCGCCGTGGTGCTCGACGAAGACACCGCGGTGGTGACCGAGCGGGCTGCGGGCGTGCTCGCCGCGCTGGGCCTGCACGGCATCGCGGACGCGCCAGGCGGCGGCAAGCGCCCCGCCTGCCGCCCCTGCCTGGACTGGGGCGAGCGGCGCATGCACCTGGCGGGCCGGCTCGGTGCGATGCTCTGCACGCACTGCGTGCAGCAAGGCTGGCTGCTGCCCAGGGCGAAGAGCCGCGCGCTGGAGCTCACGCCGCGCGGAGCCAGGGCCCTGCGCGACTGGTTCGGGCTGCAGCGCTGGCACGCGCTGACGCAGGCGGAAGGCTGAAGGACCGGGGTTGCCGATCGACTAGGATTTCGCGATGCAGTACTCCGTCGCCGTCCGCGCGCTGTGCGAGTTCACCGCCAGGCGCGGCGACCTCGACCTGCGGTTCACGCCGGCGCCGCGCGCGCAGGAGGGCGTGGCCGGCCACCAGTGGGTCGCCGGCCGGCGCGGCGCGCAGTACGAGACCGAGATCGCCCTGCAGGGGGGGTTCGGGCCCCTCGCGGTGCGCGGGCGCGCCGACGGCTACGACCCGGCGCGGCAGCGCCTGGAGGAGATCAAGACCCACCGCGGCGACCTGGCGAAGCAGCCGGCCAACCACCGCCACCTGCACTGGGCGCAGGCGAAGATCTACGGCTGGCTGTTGTGCCAGGCGCGTGGCCTCGAGCAGCTGGAAGTCGCGCTGGTGTACTTCGACGTCGCGAACCAGCAGGAGACCACGTTCAGCGAGACGCACTCCGCCG
The DNA here is from genome assembly GCA_036401715.1 of Ramlibacter sp. Lineage (GTDB taxonomy): Bacteria > Pseudomonadota > Gammaproteobacteria > Burkholderiales > Burkholderiaceae_C > Ramlibacter. The sequence continues at coordinate 3,791 of DASWUI010000839.1, forward strand.
CGGCGCTGCGCGATTTCTTCGAGTCGCGCTGCCGCGAGTTCCTGGCCTGGGCGCAGCAGGAACTGCAGCACCGCCAGGCGCGCGACGCGTCGCTGGCGGCGCTGGCGTTCCCGCATCCCGCGTTCCGCACCGGCCAGCGCGCGCTCGCCGAAGCGGTGTACAAGGGCGCCGCCAGCGGGCGCTGCCTGATGGCGCAGGCGCCCACCGGCATCGGCAAGACCATGGGCACGGTGTTCGGCATGCTGAAGGCGGCGACGCCGCATGCGCTGGACAAGGTCTTCTACCTCACGGCGAAGTCCACCGGCCGCCGGCTGGCGCTCGATGCGGCCGCGCTGCTCGCGCGACGCCCGCCCGCGCTGCCGCTGCGCGTGCTGGAACTGACGGCGCGCGACAAGGCCTGCGAGCACCGCGACAGGGCCTGCCACGGCGACTCCTGCCCGCTGGCGCGCGGCTTCTACGATCGCCTGCCCGCCGCGCGCTCCGACAGTCTCGCCGCCGGCTTCATGGACGCCCCGGCGGTGCGCGCCGTCGCCCTGGCGCACCAGGTCTGTCCCTACTACCTCGCGCAGGAGCTGGCGCGCTGGTCCGACCTGGTGGTCGGCGACTACAACTACTGGTTCGACACCAGCGCCATGCTGCACGCCATGACGCTGGGCAACGAGTGGCGGGTGGGCGTGCTGGCCGACGAGGCGCACAACCTGGTGGAGCGGGCGCGCGCGATGTACTCGGCCGACCTCGAGCAGGCAGGGCTGCGGGCCGTGCGGGCGACCGCGCCTGCCGCCGTCCGCGCCGCGCTCGACAAGCTCCATCGCGGCTGGACCACCCTGCGCAAGGCGCGGGCCGCGGCGCCGGAGGGCGCGCTGGAAGCCTTGCCCGCATCCTTCCTGGCGGCGCTCAAGCAGGCGAGCGGCGCCCTGGAGACGCACCTCGCCGAAGCAGCGCCGGGCGCGGCCGACGGCCCGCTGCAGCAGGCCTATTTCGACATCCTGGCCTTCCAGCGCCTGGCCGAGTCCTTCGGCGCGCATTCGGTGCTCGAATTCACGGAGCAGGGCGGCAGCGCGCGCAAGCCCGCGGCCACGGTGCGCATCCAGAACCTGATCCCCGCGCCCTTCCTCAAGCCACGTTTCGCCACGGCGCGCAGCGTGAGCCTGTTTTCCGCCACGCTCAGCCCGCCGCACTACTACACCGACATGCTGGGGCTGCCGGCCGACACCGCGTGGATCGACGTCGAGTCGCCGTTCAGCCCCGAGCAGCTGCAGGTGCGCATCGTGCAGCGCATCTCCACGCGCTACCCGGACCGCCAGCGCTCCGCCGCGCCGATCGCGCGCCTGATCGCCGAACGGTTCGCGGCGCGTCCCGGCAACTACCTCGCGTTCTTCAGCAGCTTCGACTACCTCGCGCTGGTGGCCGGCGAATTCCAGCGCGCCCACCCGGAGGTGCCGGCGTGGACGCAGGCCCGCGGCATGGACGAGCAGGAGCGGCAGGCCTTCCTGGATCGCTTCGTTCCCGGCGGCAGCGGCATCGGTTTCGCCGTGCTCGGCGGCAGCTTCGGCGAGGGCATCGACCTGCGCGGCGACCGCCTGGTCGGCGCCTTCGTCGCGACGCTGGGCCTGCCGCAGGTGAACCCCAGGAACGAGCAGCTCAGGCAGCGGCTGCAAGGCGAGTTCGGCGCCGGCTACGACTACACCTACCTCTACCCGGGCCTGCAGAAGGTGGTGCAGGCGGCCGGCCGCGTGATCCGCACGCAGGAGGACCGGGGCGTCGTGGTCCTGATCGACGACCGCTTCGACCGTCCGGCCGTGCGCGAACTGCTGCCCTCGTGGTGGCGCGTGCCCTGATCCTCCGCATGGCGGTTGCCAGGCGGCCGGGGCGGGCGCACGATGGCGCGGCACCGCGATGTCCTTCCTCTGGCCCCAGTCCCTCTGGCTGACGCTGGCGCTGCCCCTGCTGCCGGCGGCCTATGTGTGGCTGCTGCGCCGCCGGGCCAGGAGCGCCGTGCGCTTCAGCAGCATCGCCGTCGCGCGCGCGGCCTCGGGCCGCAACTGGCGGCGGCACCTGCCGCCCGCGCTGCTGCTGCTGGCGTGCACCGTGCTGGTGTTCGCCGCCGCCCGCCCGGCGGCGCGCGTTCCGCTGCCCTGGGCCCGCACCACCATCATGCTGGCCATGGACGTGTCGCTCAGCATGCGCGTGACCGACGTCCAGCCGACGCGGCTGGCGGCCGCGCAGGACGCCGCCAAGCTGTTCCTGCGCGAGCTGCCCAGGAACATCGAGGTCGGCCTGGTCACCTTCGCCGGCAGCAGCCAGGTCGCGCAGGCGGCGACGCTCGATCGCGCTTCGCTGGTCACGGCCATCGACGGCTTCCAGATGCAGATCGGAACGGCCGTGGGCAGCGCCATCGTGACCTGCCTGGCGGAACTGTTCCCCGACCACGGCATCGACCTGGGCGAGCTGACCTTCGGCAGCCGCCAGCGCGGGCGCAGCCTGGACGACAGGGGCAAGCCGCCGCCCCGGCAGATCACGCCGGTGGCGCCGGGCTCCTACGATGCGGCGGCGATCATCCTGCTGAGCGACGGCCGCCGCACCACCGGCATCGACACGCTGGAAGCCGCGAAGATGGCCGCCGACCGCGGCGTGCGCATCTACGTCGTGGGGCTGGGCGTCAACGGCGGGCCCGGCGCATCCGAGGACATGCCGATCTACCTGCAGCTGGACGAGCCGACCTTGCGCGAGGTGGCGCGCATGACCGGTGGCGAGTACCACCAGGCCGGCACCGCGGAGAAGCTGCGCAGCGTGTACGAGAACCTCGGCTCGCGCGTGCAGGTGCTGGCGCGCGAAACCGAGATCACCGCGCTGCTGGCGATGGTCGCGGCGCTGCTGGCCGTCGCCGCGGCGGGACTGTCGGTGCTCTGGTCCGGACGGATCGCGTGAGGACCGCGTCGGCGCCGGCCGCGGCGGGGACTCAGCCGGGGTTCGGCGCCTGGAAGGTGACCTTCACCGGCAGGGACGGCTTCGCTCCCTGTTCCAGCATCCACTTCCGCGCGAACTCGGCGACCGTCTTCTGCGCATTGGCGCGCTGCGCCTGCAGGTAGGCCGGCTCGGCGCCGCGCCGGGCCAGTTCCGGCCCGAGGTGCCGCACGACGGCTTCCCGGTTGGGCGCGGCCGGCGGCGACAGCCAGCCCCGCTCGGTGGTCTGGATCTGCATGTCCTGCGTGTGGAAGCCGACCGGCACCTGCAGCTGCGGTTCGGGCACCGTCAGCTCGTAGTGGCCGGCGCGCGGGACCAGCTTCCATTCGGCCGCGAGCGGGATGCGGTAGACGAAGCGCGCGCGCACGCGGATGTGCGAGATGGTGGGCGCCAGCAGCTGCGGGCAGTCGATGAAGGGGCAGGTGTAGCGCGTGCTCCAGCCGAACTCCTCGACCTTCTCCAGCGCGCCCACTTCGAGGAAACCCCCGGGGGTGCGCAGCAGGACGATGCGCGCGGGATCGAGCACGGCCACGGCCTCCTCGCGCGGCGTCCGCGTGAACCACGCCGTGCCTGCGGTGGCGAGCACGGCGGCCGCGAGAATCCACCGGATCGGTCGGTGTTTCATGGTGCCGCGCCTCCCCTGCGTGATGTTGGAGGGGATGCTAGCAGGCGGCGCCCGACCGGTCATTGCCGCGGAGGCGGGAAGCCAAGGCGTTGGTCGCGGCGCGCAGCGCCGCTGCCGGGAAGCCTTGGATCCCCGCCTGCGCGGGGATGACGGGGTGTCCGCCTGCGCGGGGATGGCGGGGTGTCCGCCTGCGGGCGGCGATGGGGTCCCCTATGCCGTCACCAGCGCCATCAGCTCCGTCTTGCGCATCTCCAGCTCCCCGGCCAGCCGCATCAGGTCCAGCCCCTGCGTGGCGCGTGCCTTGGGGAACATCTTCTCGCGCTCGTCGTTCACGTGGTGCAGGATGGCGTCTTCCAGCTCCAGCATCAGCTTCGCGTTCTGCCGGTCGGCCTCGATCCGCGACAGCAGTTCGCGCGCTTCCCGGTGCTCGCGCAGGCTGTCCTCCAGCAGTTCGCCGTCGCCGCTGGCGCGCTGGAACGCCGGATAGAAGATCTCTTCCTCGATCTGCATGTGCACCACCAGCGCCTGCGAGATCTGGGCGGCCAGCAGCTGCTGGCGGCGCGCGTCGTGGGCGGCCTTGTACTGCTCGAACATGCGGATCACCTCGTTGTGATCCTCGTCCAGCAGGGTGCATGCGTCGTGTTGGGCCATCGTGTTCTCCTTGTGTGTCGTTGCCGTCCAAGCTAACGCCTGCGGCACGCGGTGCAAACGCGCTCCGCGCGCCGACGCGTGTAGTTGCCCGCCTACGGCGTTTCCGCCGGGCCGGGGCCGACCCGCTCCGACGCTGTGCCATTGCCAAGGCCGACAGGGCGCGCGCGCGGCCGGCGCCAACATGCAGGCGAAGGAGGGAAGCTTCCCATGGCCCACGCCGCCTGCCGCGCCCAGACGCCGAACGAAGAGATCGCCAACTCGCTGAGTCATGGCCTCGGCGCGGTGCTCGCGGCGGTGTTCAGCCCGCAGCTGATCGCCAAGGCGCTGCAGGCGGGCACCACCTACGGCATCGCGGCCGGCGTGTACTGCGCATCGATGATCCTGCTGTTCTCGATCTCGGCGGCCTACCACTGGCTGCCGGCGGGAGCCACGAAGGCCCTGCTGCGGCGGCTGGACCACGCCGCCATCTTCCTGTTCATCGCCGGTTCCTACACGCCCTTCGTGCTGGGGTCCCTGGCGGAGGAAGGCTACTGGTTCCTCGCCACCGTGTGGCTGATCGCGACGGCGGGCACGGTCGCCAAGTGCGCCAACCGCCTCACGCATCCCCTGCTGTCCACCAGCCTCTACCTCGGGCTGGGATGGCTCTCGGTGTTCATCCTCCAGCCGCTCATGAGCACCATGCCCATGGAAGGACTCGCGCTGCTCGTGGCCGGCGGCGTGCTGTACACGCTGGGCGCCCTCGTGTTCCATTTCGACGACCGCATCGCGTACGCCCACTTCGCGTGGCACCTGCTGGTGCTGGGCGCCAGCGGCTGTCACTTCGTCGCCGTGCTGCGCTACGTGAACGCCTGAAGCGGCGCCGCCGTGCCTCGCGATGTCGGCGGGCGCCGACCCGTGCGTAGGTCCGCCCCTGCCCGGATGTGGGATGAAGGCCCCGGCACGCGCGGGTGCGGAACATCTACGGTGGAGGCTCACCAACCCGCCAGCACAGCCGCGCGAGTGCATCCCGGCTGCAGCCTGGCCCCACGAAGGAGCTTTCGATGAACGATCACAAACGCGACCCCTCCGACAAGAAGGACCATCCCGCCGCCAAGGGCGTGGGCGCCGTGGTGGGCGGCGTCACCGGCGGTGTCGCCGGCGGCGCCGCCGCCGGCGCGACGGTGGGCGGCATGACCGGTCCGGTGGGCGCCGCCGTCGGCGCGGCCGTCGGTGCCGTGGTGGGGGCCGTGGCCGGCAAGGGCATCGCCAAGGCGGCCGACCCGGCCGCGGAGGAGGCGTACTGGCGCGACAACTATTCGAGCCGCCCGTACGTCACCGGCGACGCCAGCTATGACGACTACGGCCCGGCCTACCGCTACGGCGCCGAATCCTATTCGCGTTATCCGGGCCGCTCGTTCGACGAAATCGAGCCGGAGCTGGGCCGCGACTGGGGCCAGGCCCGGGGCCGCTCCTCGCTGGAGTGGGAGCGCGCCAAGCACGCCACGCGCGACGCGTGGCACCGGGTCAGCAACACCGTGGAGCGCGCGGTGCCCGGCGACTCGGACCGCGACGGGCGCTGAGCGCCGCCGCGGCGCGACGCGTCCTTGACGCATCGCAAGGCAAAACGCCCGCCAGCTGCAAGACTGCTGGCGGGAGGAAGTCCTGCGATGAGTGCCAAGAAGCTCCTGTTCCGCGAGGAGGCGCGCGAGAAGCTGCGCCGCGGTGTCGACACGCTGGCGGACGCGGTCCAGGTGACGCTGGGCCCGCGCGGCCGCACGGTCGTGCTCGAGCGTGAGTTCGGCGCGCCCCAGATCGTCAACTCCGGCGTCGTCGTCGCCAAGGCCGTCGAGCTGGAGGACCGGTTCGAGAACATGGGCGCGCAGCTGCTGCGCGAGGTGGCGGCGCGCACGAGCGAGATGGCCGGCGACGGAACCACCACGGCGACCGTGCTCGCCCATGGACTGGTGCAGGAGGGGCTGAAGTACCTGGCCGCCGGCATGAACCCGATGGAGCTGAAGAGCGGCATGGAGCACGCCATCGGCATCGTGGTCGAGGAGCTGAAGAAGATGGCCCAGCCCTGCGGCAGCTCCCAGGAGGTCGCGCACGTGGCGGCGATCTCGGCCAACAACGACCGCTCCATCGGCGACCTGGTGGCGCAGGCCATGGACAAGGTCGGCCGCGACGGCGCCGTGTCCATCGAGGACGGCTCGGGCATGGCCAGCGAGCTGGAGGTGGTCGAAGGGCTGCAGTTCGACCGGGGCTTCCTGTCCGCCTATTTCATCAACGACGCGGAGCGGCAGTCGGCGGTGCTGGAGGACGCGGCGATCCTGCTGTACGACCAGCGCCTGTCGGCGCTGCAGGACCTGGTGCCGCTGCTCGAATCCGCCGCCAAGGCCGGCTCGCCCCTGCTGGTGGTGGCCGAGGAGGTGGAGGCCGATGCGCTGGCGACGCTGGTCGTCAACAGCGTGCGCGGCGTCATCAAGGCCTGCGCCGTCAAGGCGCCCGGCTTCGGCGACCGGCGCAAGGCCATGCTGCAGGACATCGCTCTGGTGACCGGCGGGCAGGTGATCTCTCCGGAGCTCGGCCTGAGCCTGGAGAAGGCGAAGTTCGAGCACCTGGGGCGCGCGCGGCGCGTCGTCGTGGACAAGGACAGCACGACCATCGTCGGCGGCGCCGGCGACAGGAGCGCGATCCGCGACCGCATCGCGGCGCTGAAGAAGGAGCGCCACGACCTCACCAGCGACTACGACCGCGAGAAGATGGACGAGCGCATCGCCAAGCTGTCGGGCGGCGTCGCCGTCATCAAGGTCGGCGCCGCCACCGAGACCGAGCTGAAGGAACGCAAGCTGCGTGTCGAGGATGCGCTGCATGCGACGCGAGCGGCGGTGGAGGAAGGCATCGTGCCCGGCGGCGGCGTCGCGCTGCTGCGCGCGCGCAAGGCGCTGGAGGGCATCTCGCTGCCGACCCTGGACGAAGACTCGGGGCTGAAGATCGTGGCGCGCGCGCTGGAGGAGCCGCTGCGCCGCATCGTCATGAACGCGGCGCAGGAGCCGTCGATCGTGCTGGAGAAGGTCGACGCGTCGCCCAGCCGCAGCTTCGGCTACAACGCCGCGCTGCGCCAGTACGGCGACATGATGGAGATGGGCGTGATCGACCCGGCCAAGGTGACGCGGCTGGCGCTGCAGAACGCCGGCTCCATCGCCAGCCTGATCCTGACCGTGGACTGCCTGGTCGCCGAAGCGCCGAAGAAGGCCGCCGAGCGCATGGCCGGCGGCACGCCGCCCGAACTCTACTGAGTCCCCTCCGCACGGACCCCCCGCAGGAGAATGCCATGAACGTTTCCAGCCTCTGCGACCGCGAGGTCGTGAGCGTCCCCGCCGGTGCGAGCGTGCGGGAGGCCGCCGTGGCCATGCGCGAGCACCACGTGGGCGCGCTCGCCGTCACCGACCCCTACGAACCGGGGCGGGTGATCGGCATCGTCACCGACCGCGACCTGGTGGTCGGCCTGCTCGCCAGCGGCCGGCCGGTCGAGGGCCAGGCGATCGGCGACCTGTGCCAGACCGAGCTGGCGGCGGTGCCGGCCACGGCGTCCCTCGACGAAGCCGTGCAGGCCATGCGGCGCGCGGGCGTGCGGCGCCTGCTGGTGACGCAAGCGGATGGCGCGATCACCGGACTGGTGTCGCTGGACGACCTGCTGGAGGTGGTGGCCGGCGAACTCGGGGCGCTGGCGGGCACCATGCGCACCGGCATCGACCGCGAGGATGCGCGCACCCGGCCGCGCGGCCGCGGCGAGGCGATGGCGCGCACCCTGTACGTCGCCCGCAACGAACCCTGAGCGGCAAAGGACCGCGGCGCCACCGACCATGGCGAAGAAGCGCTATCCGCTGGCCAGGGTCTACGGGCTGCTGGAGCCGGGGCCGGTGCTGCTGCTGAGCACCGCGCATGGCGCGGAGTCCGACGTGATGCCGATGTCCTGGCACACCATGCTGGACTTCGAGCCGCCGCTCGTGGGCGCGGTCGTCAGTGACCGCAACCGTTCCTTCGAACTGCTGCGGCGTTCGCGCGAGTGCGTGCTGAACATCCCCACGGCCGACATCGCCCGGCAGGTGGTGGGCTGCGGCAACACGCATGGCCCGGAGGTCGACAAGTTCACCCGCTTCGGGCTCACGCGCCGCCCGGCGGAACAGGTCGGCGCGCCCCTGGTCGCCGAGTGCTACGCCAGCCTGGAGTGCCGCATCGCCGACACGCGCATGGTCAACCGGTACTCTCTGTTCGTGCTGGAGGTGGTGGCGGCCTGGGTCGATGCGCAGGTGAAGGATCCCCGCACGCTGCACCACCGCGGCTACGGGAGCTTCATGCTGGCGGGCGAAACGATCCGGCTGCCGTCGAGGATGCGCTGAAGCCGCGATCCCGCGGCGCGTGCTGCGCCCACTCCTTCGCCTTCGCGATGCCGATGCGGATCGCCTTTCCCTCGTCGCCGTCCTCCGCCAGCACGGCGTTGGCGATCTCGATGGCCTTCCAGCGCACGGGCAGCGGCAAACCGCGCATGGCGGGCGGGTAGCGGTTCCAGGTCCAGGGCACTCGGATCCTCCTCGGGGTCCAGAGGGAAAGCCCGCCGGCTGCTTGCGCAGGCGGCGGGCCCGATGAAGACCCCGGTGGAACGTGTCCGCTCCGGGTCGGAGACCGTCTTCATCCATCCTGGCGTTCCAGGACACCAGGATCGTCGCAGCGGCAAGCCGCTGCCGTGCCTTCGGGAGGTCGAGTTCCCTCGGCACGATTTCAATGTACTCCGCCACCGGCAGCGCTTCTTGCGCTGGATCAACGCCTGTCCGCGCGCGGCGCACGGGCCTGCGCGAGAGTCCCGGTTGAGGCAGGTCAAACCGGCGCGATGCGCGCTGGCGATCATGCGGCGAGGAGACGTCCATGCCAGCCGATACGACCACGGTCGCTGCCGCCCACGCGCGTGATCCCATCCGCAAGGAAGCCGCCTTGCTGCGCGTGCCGCCCAACCTGCGCGATTACCAGGCGACCTGCGCCGGCTTCCGCTGGGAAGACGCCGGTCGGCTGCTCGACGGCCTGCCCGGGGGGCAGGGGCTCAACATGGCCCACGAGGCCGTCGACCGCCACCTCGGCAAGGGGCGCGCCGACAAGGTGGCGCTGCGCTGGATCGGCAAGTCCGGCGCTCGCCGCGAACTGAGCTTCCGGCAGCTGTCGCAGGAGACCAACCGCTTCGCCAACGCGCTGGCGTCCCTCGGCGTGCAGCCCGGCGAGCGGGTGTTCGTGATGATGGGCCGCGTGCCGGAGCTGTACGTCGCGGTGCTGGGCGCGCTGAAGGCGCGCTGCGCCGTCACGCCGCTGTTCTCGCAGTTCGGACCCGAGCCCATCGCCACCCGCGCCGAGATGGCGGACGCGCGCGTGCTGGTGACCACGCCGGAGCTGTACCAGCGCAAGGTCCAGGGCCTGCGCGAGCGGCTGCCCGGCCTGCGGCACGTGATCCTCGCCGGTGGGGATGCGGGCGCCGTCCCCGCCACCAGCCGCTGGGACGAGGTGGTGGCCCCGGCCTCGCCCGAGTACACGATCGCGCCGACCGATCCGGAGTCGATGGCGCTGCTGCACTTCACCAGCGGCACGACCGGACGGCCCAAGGGCGCCGTGCACGTGCACGCCGCCGTGCTGGCGCACACGGTCACCGGCGTGTACGCGCTCGACCTGCACGAGGACGACGTGTTCTGGTGCACCGCCGACCCGGGCTGGATCACCGGCACCAGCTACGGCATCCTCGCGCCGCTGTGCAACGGCGTGACCAGCGTGGTGGTGGAGGAGGAGTTCGACGCGCAGGCCTGGTACTCGGTGCTGGAGCGCGAGCGCGTGAGCGTCTGGTACACCGCGCCCACGGCCATCCGCATGATGATGAAACTGGGCGCCCAGGCCCTGCAGGGCTACGACCTGTCGGCACTGCGCTTCGCCGCCAGCGTGGGCGAGCCGCTGAACCCGGAAGGCGTGGTGTGGGGGCTGGACGCCTTCGGCCTGCCCTTCCACGACAACTGGTGGCAGACCGAGACCGGCGGCATCATGATCGCCAACTTCGCCGCCATGGACATCCGGCCCGGCTCCATGGGCAAGCCGCTGCCGGGCATCACGGCCGCCATCGTGCGCAAGCGCAAGGAGGGCGGCATCGACGTGGTCGAGGAGCCGATGGTGGACGGAGAACTGGCGCTGCGCACGCCGTGGCCTTCCATGATGCGGGGCTACCTGCACGAGGAGGAGCGCTACCGCAAGTGCTTCGCCGACGGCTGGTACCTCACGGGCGACCTCGCCCGGCGCGATGCCGACGGCTACTACTGGTTCGTCGGCCGTGCCGACGACGTGATCAAGTCGGCCGGCCACCTGATCGGGCCGTTCGAGGTGGAGAGCGCGCTGATGGAGCATCCCGCGGTCGCCGAGGCCGGGGTGATCGGCAAGCCCGACCCCATCGTGGGCGAGGTGGTGAAGGCCTTCGTGGCGCTCAAGCCCGGGCACGAGGAGAGCGAGGCGCTGCGGCGCGAGCTGCTCGGGCACGCGCGCAAGCGGCTGGGGGCGGCGGTAGCGCCCAAGGAGATCGAGTTCCGCCTCAACCTGCCCAAGACGCGCAGCGGCAAGATCATGCGGCGGCTGCTCAAGGCGCGGGAGCTGGGCCTGCCCGAGGGCGACCTGTCCACGCTGGAGAGCGACGAAGTGAGGTCCGCGCCATGAGCGCCAAGATCCACCTGGACCGGCAGCACGTGCAGGGCCTCTACCGGGAGATGCTGCGCATCCGCCGCTTCGAGGGCAAGTGCGTGGAGCTGTACCAGGCGCAGCAGATCCGCGGTTTCCTGCACCTGTACGACGGCGAGGAGGCGGTGGCGGTCGGCGTCATGGCGGTGCTGCAGCCGCAGGACGCGGTGGTGGCCACCTACCGCGAGCATGGCCAGGCACTGGCCCGCGGCGTGCCCATGGACCGCCTGATGGCGGAGATGCTGGGCAAGCTGGAAGGTTGCTGCCGCGGCCGCGGCGGCTCGATGCACGTGTTCGACCGGGAAAGGCGCTTCTTCGGCGGCAACGCCATCGTCGGCGGCGGCCTGCCGCTGGCCGCCGGCATCGCGCTGGCCGACCGCCGGCTGCGCCCGGGGGCGGCCACCGCGTGTTTCTTCGGCGAGGGCGCCGTGACCGAAGGCGCCTTCCACGAAGCGATGAACCTGGCGAGCATCTGGAAGCTGCCGGTGCTGTTCGTGTGCGAGAACAACCTGTACGCCATGGGCATGCCGCTGGCCGACGCGGAAGCCGAGACCGAGATCTTCCGCAAGGCGCAGGCCTACCGCATCCCCGCCGCCGCGGTGGACGGCATGGACCCGGTGGCCGTGGAAGCCGCCGCCGCCAGGGCGCTGGAGCAGGTGCGCTCCGGCGCGGGACCCTTCTTCCTCGAGTGCCGCACCTACCGCGTCCGCGCGCACTCGATGTTCGATGCCCAGTCCTACCGCAGCCGCGAGGAGGTGGAGGCGTGGAGGCAGCGCGACCCGCTCGCGCGCCTGGGCGCATGGCTGCGCGCCAACCACCTGCTCACCGAGAGCGAGGAGGCGGCGATCGCGGCCGGGGTGGACGAGGAGCTGGCCGCGGCGGTGCGTTTTGCCGAGGCGGGAACGCTGGAGCCGGTCGCCGAGCTGGAGCGCTTCGTGCTGATGGACACCGTGGTACAGGAAGCCGCGGCGGGGAGCATGCCATGAGCGAGCCGCAGCGCATGACCTACCGCGAGGCCTGCAGGCAGGCGATCCGCCAGGCGCTGCGCGAGGAGCCGCGCGCTTTCGTGATGGGCGAGGACGTGGGCAAGTACGGCGGCTGCTACGCGGTCACCAAGGGCCTGCTGGAGGAGTTCGGGCCGGAGCGCATCGTGGACACCCCGCTGGCGGAGAACGGCTTCGTCGGCGCGGGCGTCGGCGCCGCGCTGGCCGGGTTGCGGCCCATCGTGGAGATCATGACCTGCAACTTCAGCCTGCTGGCGCTGGACCAGATCCTGAACAACGCGGCCACGCTCTCGCACATGTCGGGCGGCCAGTTCGCGGTGCCGCTGGTGATCCGCATGGCCACCGGCGCCGGCCGCCAGCTGGCCGCGCAGCACTCGCACAGCCTGGAAGGCTGGTATGCGCACATCCCCGGGCTGAAGGTGCTGGCGCCGGCCACCGTGGAGGATGCGCGCCACATGCTCGCGGCCGCGCTGGCCGACCCCAACCCGGTGCTGATCTTCGAGCACATCGTCCTCTACAACATGGAGGGCGCGCTGGATCCCTCGGTGCAGGGCGTCGACATCGCGCACGCGCGCATCCTGCGGCCCGGGCGCGACCTCACGCTGGCCGCCTACGGCAACAGCGTGCCCAAGTGCCTGCAGGCCGCGCAGCTGCTGGCGGGCGAGGGCGTGGAAGCGGAGGTGGTCGACCTGCGCGTGCTGCGCCCGCTGGACCACGCCACCGTGGCCGCCTCGCTGGCGCGTACGCGCCGCTGCGTGATCGTGGACGAGGGCTGGCGCAGCGGTTCGCTCTCGGCCGAACTCGCGGCGCGGCTGGCGGAGGGTTCCTTCTACGACCTCGACGCGCCGATCCGGCGCGTGTGCGGGCGCGAGCTGCCGGTGCCCTATGCCGCCCACATGGAGGAAGCGGCGCTGCCCGCGGTCGCCGACATCGTGGCCGCGGCGCGCGCGCTGCTGGGGAAGGGCTGAGGCGTGGCCGACTTCCTGATGCCGGCGCTGGGCGCGGACATGGAGAAGGGCACGCTGGTGGAGTGGAAGGTGGCGCCCGGCAGCCGGGTGAAGCCGGGCGACGTGGTGGCCGTCGTGGAGACGCAGAAGGGCGCCATTGACGTGGAGATCTTCCTCGACGGCGTGATCGAGGAGCTGGTGCCGC
>DASWUI010000840.1:0-1716 GCA_036401715.1 Ramlibacter sp.
GGCTCCGCGCCCGCCTGCACCCCCACCAGCGGGATGCGCACCAGGAATTCGCTGCCCTTGCCCGGGCCTTCGCTGCGTGCGTCGACGCTGCCGCCATGCATCTGCACCAGCCGGCGCGTGAGGGCCAGGCCGATGCCCAGCCCGCCCCGGGAACGCGAGAGCGCCGGCTCCTCCTGCGAGAACATCTCGAACACGCTCTCCAGCCGGTGCGGCGGGATGCCCATGCCGTTGTCGCGCACCGACACCAGCGCGGTTCCGCCCTCGGACACCACGCGCAGCTCGATCTGGCCGCCCGGATCCGTGTACTTGGCGGCGTTGCTCAGCAGGTTCATGAAGGACTGCGCCAGGCGCGACCGGTCCGCGTCCACCAGCAGCTTCGCCGGCGGCTGCACCAGGGTGAGCTTGTGCCCGGAGCCGTCGATCTGCGGCTGGATGGTCTCCACCGCGTCGGCCAGGACGGCGTCGAGCGCCACCACCTGGCGGCGCAGCTCGATGCGGCCCTGGTTGATGCGGCTGATGTCCATCAGGTCGTCGATCAGCCGGCTCATGCCGTGGACCTGGCGGTCGATCACCTCGGAGGCCCACTGCACGTCGGGGGTGCCGGGGCCCCTCAGCTTGAGGAAGTGGATCGCATTGCGCACCGGCGCCAGCGGATTGCGCAGCTCGTGCGCCAGCGTCGCCAGGAATTCGTCCTTGCGCCGGCCGGACTCGCGCAGGCGCTCCTCGCTCGCCTGCAGCGCCGCGGTGCGCTCGGTGACGCGCTGGTCCAGGGTGGCGTTCAGCTCGCTCAGGCGCGCCTCGGCCCGGCGGCGCTCCGCCACCTCCGCCAGCAGCATGCGGTTGGCGCGCTCCAGCTCGCGGCCCTTCCTGTCCAGCTCCGCGAACACCGACACCTTGGACTTCAGCACCGCGGGGTTCACCGGCTTGTGCAGGTAGTCCACGGCGCCCGAGCCGTAACCTTCCAGGATGTGCTGGTCCTCGTTGTAGAAGGCGGTGAGGAAGATGATCGGGATGCGCGCGGTCTTCCTGCGCTCCTTCACCAGCTGCGCCAGCTCGAAGCCGGTCATGCCGGGCATCTGCACGTCCAGCACCAGCAGCGCGAACTCGTCGGCCATCAGCGCCAGCAGCGCGTCGTCGCCCGAGGTGGCCCGTACCAGGCGGTAGCAGGGATCGTCGAGGATCGACTCCAGGACCGACAGGTTCCTCGGCTCGTCGTCGACGATGAGGATGTTGACCGTTTCGATACTGCTCGTCATCGCGTGCTCACCGGAACAGCCACACGCGCATCAGCGACAGGAGCTGGTCGGTGTTGACCGGCTTGGAGATGTAGTCGCTGGCGCCGGCCTCCAGGCACTTCTCGCGGTCGCCCTTCATCGCCTTGGCGGTGAGCGCCAGGATGGGCAGCGTGCGGAAGGCGGGGTCCTTGCGGATCTCGCGCATGGTCTCGTAGCCGTCCATCTCCGGCATCATGATGTCCATCAGCACCATCTCCAGGTCCGGCGTGTTCTTCAGGATGTCGATCGCCTGGCGGCCGTTCGTGGCGCTGACCACCTCCACCTCGTGGTTCTCCAGCACCGAGGTCAGCGCGAAGATGTTGCGCGCGTCGTCGTCCACCACCAGAATCTTCCGGCCGCGCAGCGCCTCGTTCGATCGGTGCAGGCGCTCGAGCATCCGCTGTTTGTCCTCAGGCAGCTCGGTGATGACGCGGTGCAGGAA
>DASWUI010000841.1:0-11801 GCA_036401715.1 Ramlibacter sp.
CGCACCCGCCACCACCGGGGGCCTGCGGCAGCGGCTGTGGATGGACCCGGCACCGCCGCGCGCGCTGAATGCGGACGTGCCGCCCTGGCTGCAGGAAGTGATCCTGCACTGCCTCGAATCCTCCGCCGCGCAGCGGCCCCCGTCGGCCGCGCACCTCGCCTTCGACCTCGGCCACCCGGACCAGGTGCAGGTGGGACCGCGCGGCCTGCGCACCGCCCGCACGCCTTTCACGGCGCAGATGCGGCGCTGGTTCCAGGCGGCCGGCATGCACTACCAACCCAGCCCGCTGCCCAGCGAGCGCGTGGGCGAGGTGCCGATCGTGATGGCTGCCGTGCCGCACCGCGACACCACCGATGCCGCCCTCTACGCCCTGCGGCAGGCGGTCAAGCGCTCGCTGGGCATCCGCCCCGGCGCGCGCCTCGCCTGCGTCAGCGTGGTGGGCAGTGCCGCGATCCAGGCGGACGAAGCCGCCATCCACCGGCACCACATCGAGCAGTTGCGGCAGTGGGCACGCGGCCTGGACCTGGACGAGCACCAGGCCTCCTTCCACGTGCTGCAGTCGGATGACGTGGCCGGCGCGCTGCTGGCGTATGCGCAGGCCAACCAGGTCAGCCTGATCGTGATGGGCGCGGCCACGCACGGCCTGGCGCTGCAGCGCTGGATCCCCACCGTGCCCGCGCGGGTGGCGGCCGAAGCGCCGTGCAGCGTGCTGCTGGTCAAGGACGCGCCGCCGCTGGCATTGCTGAGCCAGGTCCCCGCGTAAGGGGGAAACCCCGTATCCGGGGGCTTTGCGGCGCCCGACATACTCGGGCGCATGACAGAACCAGCCCAGGCACAGGCGTACAGCTCGCCGACCGAACGCGTGCAGGCATGGACCGAGGCGTCCACGCTGCACATCCGCTTCAACAACCCCGCCAGGCACAATGCCCTGTCCGTGGACATGTGGCAGGCGGTGCCGCCGCTGCTGGCGCAGGCCGAGAAGGACCCGGCCATCCGGCTGGTGGTGTTCTCGGGCGCGGGCGACAAGGCCTTCGTCTCCGGCGCCGACATCTCCCAGTTCGAGGACATGCGGGCGGCGCGCGAAGCGGTCAAGCACTACGAGGTGATGGCGGAAGAAGCGCTCATGAGCATCTACCGCTGCGGCAAGCCGACGCTGGCCTGCATCCGCGGCTTCTGCATCGGCGGCGGGGTGAACGTGGCGATCAGCTGCGACATCCGCATCGCCAGCGAAGATTCCGTCTTCTCCATCCCGGCCGCGCGCCTGGGCCTGGGCTACCGCCTCTCCGCGCTCAAGAACCTGGTGAACCTGGTGGGCGTGGGCGTCGCCAAGGACCTGTTCTTCACCGCCCGCAGGATCGACGCCGCCGAAGCGAAGAGCGTCGGCCTGGTCACCCGCGTCACCTCCGCCGACCAGCTGCCGGAGCTGCTGGCCGAATACACCTCCACGATGGCGGCGAACGCGCCGCTGACGGTGTACGCGGGCAAGAAGATCATCGAGGAGATGCTCAAGGACGACGCCGACCTCGACCGCGACATGTGCAAGCGCCTGATCCTCGACTGCTTCGAGAGCGAGGACTACGCCGAGGGCCGCCGCGCCTTCATGGAAAAACGCAAGCCGGTGTTCCGGGGGAAATGACCATGCGCTCCTACTGGATGGTCGCGACCGAGACCGAGGCGCGCATCGAGCCCCGCGAGCTCGACGTGCCGCAGCCGGGCCCCACGCAGATGCTGGTGCGCGTGCGGGCCGCGGGCCTGAACCGCGGCGAATTCATCATCGGCGGCCTCACCAAGGCCGGCAGCGCCAAGGCGCTGGGCATCGAGGGCGCCGGCGAGGTGGTGTCGGTCGGCGCGCAGGTGAAGCGCTTCGCGCCGGGCGCGCGGGTGATGGGGCGCTTCCCGGGCGCGATGGCCGAGTACGTCCTGGCCGAAGAGGGCCAGACCCTGGCCGTTCCGGACGGCCTCTCGTGGGAAGAAGCCGGCGCGCTGCCCACCACCTACATGGTCGCGCACGACATGCTGGTGCTGCAAGGCGGGCTCAAGGCCGGCGGCTGGCTCCTGGTGACCGGCGTCACTTCCGGCGTCGGCGTCGCTTCGCTGCAGATCGCCAAGGCCCTGGGCGCGAAGGTGATCGGCACCTCCGGCTCGCAGCAGAAGCTGGACAAGCTCGAGCCGCTGGGGCTGGACGTGGCGGTGTGCGCGCGCACCGGCTTCCAGCCGCAGGTGATGGACGCCACCGGCGGCGCCGGCGTCAACCTGGTGGTGAACAACGTCGGCGGCTCGGTGTTCGCGGAAGCGGTGCGCTGCCTCGCCTTCGAAGGCCGGCTGGCCACCGTCGGCTACGTCGACAACGTGCTGAAGGCCGAGATCGACCTGCAGGCGCTGCATGCCAGGCGGCTGGTGCTGTTCGGCGTGTCGCAGAAGATGACCAGCGCCGCGCAGAAGGCGGAGGGTACGCGCCTGTTCGCCGAGCAGATGCTGCCGCTGGTGGCATCCGGCCGGCTGCGCCCGCTGATCGACCGCGTGTTCCCGTTCGACCAGGTCCAGGCGGCGCGCGCGCACATGGAGGCGAACGCGCACGTGGGCAAGATCGTCATCACCGCCTGATTCCCCGGGCGCAACAACAGCAGGAGACAACCATGTGGAAAAGCCTTGCCGCCGGCTGCGCGCTGGCACTCGCGACGGCCGGCGCCGCCGCGCAGACGAACTGGCCCGAAAAGCCGATCAAGCTGGTGGTCGGCTTCACGCCCGGCGGCGCGGCGGACTACGTGGGGCGCACGGTCGGTGAGGCGCTGGCGCGCGTGCTGGGCCAGCCGATCGTGATCGACAACAAGCCGGGCGCGGGCTCCAGCATCGCGGCGGACTTCGTGTCCAAGGCGGCGCCGGACGGCTACACGCTGCTCATCGCGAGCCCCAGCTCCATCAGCGTGAACCCCGCGCTGGATGCCAAGTGGGGGCCGAGCATCGCCTCGCTGGTGCCGGTCACCAAGATCACCGCCTCCCCGCTGGTGATCGCCGCCAACCCGCAGACCGGCATCAAGACGGTACCCGACCTGGTCGACTGGGCGAAGAAGAACCCGGGCAAGATGAACTTCGCCCATGCCGGCATGGGCTCGGCGCCGCACCTGGGCGGCGTGCTGTTCAACCAGCTCGCCGGCACGCAGATGACGGCCATTCCCTTCAAGGGCGGCGCACCCTCCGTGCAGTCGGTGATCGCCGGCGACACCCAGGTCACCTTCGCCACGCCGCCCTCGGTGCTGCCGCACATCAAGTCGGGCCGGCTGGTGGGGCTGGCCGTGTCCAGCCCCGACCGCTCGCCGCTGGTGCCGGACCTGCCGGGCATGAAGGAAGCGGGGCTGCCGCAGTACAAGATGGACTTCTGGTACGGCTTCTTCCTGCCGGCGGGCACCTCGCCGGAGATCGTGAAGAAGCTCTACGACGCCACCATGCAGGCGATGCAGCGGCCCGAGGTGAAGGCAGCGCTGGCGCGCGAAGGCACCGACGTGTCGGTGTCCTCGTCGCCGGGCGACTTCGCGGGCTTCCTGCGCGAGGAGAACCGCTTCTGGGCGAAGCTGGCGAAGGATTCGGGGGCGAAGGCGGAGTAGATGCCGCGCGGGGGTGTCGCGGTGCGCCTCCGGGCTCACCACGACCTACGCTTGCATGCCGTGGCGAAGCGCCATGGATCCCGGCGCGAGGCCGGGATGACATGCATCGTTCGCGGCGATGACACGCAGCCCCGAGCGCCTGCGTCCATGTCAGTGCCGCCTGCGTCCATGTCATTGCGGGCTCGACCCGCAATCCATCACGGCCGCAGGTCCAGCGCCGGCGTGACCTTGTCGATGGGAATTTCCGCCTTGCGGTTGAGCTGTTCCACCGCCTCGCAGCTGCCGCTTTCGAACAGGCACATGCACTGGCCGCTGTCCGGCACGAAGGTGGTGCGCAGGTAGCGCACCGGCGTGCCGGCCGCGCTCATCTCCGCGGCGGTGCGGATCGCGCGCTGCTGCGCGGCGGCCAGCTGGTCCATGGGGATGCCCTTGAGCGAACGCTCGACCAGGAAGACTTCCATGACGACTCCTCGATGAGGCTTGGGGAGCGCCAGTGTCGCGGGGCCGGGCCCCCGCCGGAAGGGGCCCGCGCTTATCGATCCATAAGCGCGCGTCCTTGACCCCGGCGTGAACGCGCTGCTAGCCTCGCCCCATGGAGCTGCAGCAGATCCGCTACTTCCTGGCCGTGCAGCGGCACGGCAGCTTCTCCCGTGCCGCCGACGAGTGCGACGTGTCGCAGCCGGCGCTGACCCTGGCCGTCAAGAAGCTCGAAGGCGAGATCGGCGGCGAGCTGTTCCACCGCGAAGGCAAGCGGCTGGTGCTCACCGCGCTCGGCCGGCTGGTGCAGCCCGCGCTGGAGCAGGCCGTGGTGGGCGCGCAGAGCGCGCGCAACATCGCCGAGAACTTCCACCTGTTGCGGCAGGCGCCGCTGCGCCTGGGCCTGCAGTCCACCATCGGGCCCACCCGCGTCGCTTGCTTCCTGTCTTCCTTCCACCGCCGACAGCCCGGCGTCGAGATCGCGGTGGAGGACGGCAGCCCCGGCTCGCTGCTGGAGCGGCTGGAGACCGGCGCGATCGACATCGCGCTGCTGTCCGGCAGCCCCCCGCTGCCCGACGCCTTCCGCAGCGACCGGCTCTATGCCGAACCTTACGTGGTGGTGATCCCTCCGGGGCACCCGCTCGGGCGGCTGTCCACCATCCGCCTGGCGGACGTCAACGGCGAGCCCTACGTGGACCGCCTCTCCTGCGAGATGCGTGAAGCCGTGATGGCGCTGTCGCGCGACTCGGGCGTCAACCTCTACGCCACCTTCCGCAGCGAGCGCGAGGACTGGGTGGAGGCGATGGTGCTGGCCGGCCTGGGCTTCGCCTTCATGCCCGCCTACTCCATCCGCTCGCGCGAGTTGCACCAGCGCCCGCTGGTGGACCCCGCGGTGCAGCGCGACGTGCTCGCGGTGGACGTGCGCGGACGCACGCGCTCGCCCGCCGCCCGGCTGTTCATGGAGGAGCTCAAGGCGCACGCCTGGGAGGCGGCCGGGCCCTTAGCGCACTGAGCGCGCGCCGGCTGGGAGAATCGGCGCATGCCGACTCCCGCTCCCCTCACCCGCGCCGTGCTGTTCGACCTCGGCGGCGTGCTCCTGGACATCGACTTCGACCGCGCGCTCGACGCGTGGACGCCGCACTCGCGCCTGCCCGCGGCCAGGCTGCGCGAGACCTTCCGCTTCGACGAGCCCTTCCGCCGCCACGAGACCGGCCACCTGGACAACGAGGGCTACTTCGCGCACCTGCGCCAGGTGCTGGAGCTGCAGTGCGGCCTGGACGTCGTGCAGGACGGCTTCAACCGCATCCTGATCGGCGAGATCGCGGAGACCGTGCGCATGCTGGAGCAACTGCGCGCGCACGTGCCCTGCTACGCGATCAGCAACACCAACGCGGCGCACATCGCGCACATCGAACGGGCCTTCCCCGATTTCCTGCAGCGCTTCACCCGCGTGTTCACCTCGCACGAGATCGGGCACCGCAAGCCGCAGCCGGAGACCTTCGAGCACGTGCTGCGCGCGATCGCGGTGCCGCCGCGGGAGGTGCTGCTGTTCGACGACCTGCAGCCGAACGTGGACGCAGCCACGGCGCTGGGACTCCAGGCCGTGCTGGTGAGGAGCCCGGCGGACGTGCGTGCGGCGCTGGCGCAGCGGGGGCTGCCGGGGCGCTGAGGCCGGCGGTGCGCTTCGCGGTCGGTGCGAGGCTGGCCTCTATCCAGTCTTTCTCCTTCGCACGTAGAGAGTCTTCCTCACCCGCGCGATGAGGCAACCGCGGTCGTCGGTCACTTCCACCGTCTTCTCCGGCTCGAACCTGGCGCCGTCGGCGGTCTTCTGCCGTATGCACTCCAGCTCCGCGGGACTCCATTCGAACTCCGCGCCGACGGTACCCCGGCCGGGAGCCACGAACTCGATCGACGCCGCCTTGTCCCACACGACGTACTGCGCCCCGAGGTGGCGCACGAGCAGCAAGGCCAGGTGCGGGTCGCACATGGCGTAGAGGCTGCCGCCGAAGTGGGTGCCGAACGCGTTGACGTTGTAGAAGTGCCGGCGCATCTCGACCCTCATCCGCAGCCAGTCCTGCGAGACCGAAACGACGCGGATGCCGGTCCCCCAATAGGGCGGCCAGAGGTTCAGGACGGCCTTCAGGACCGAGGGCCTGCTGGTGACGATGGAGCGCGGCATGCGCCCATTCTTCCGGCCTGCGCGGCGGCCGCAATGACCTCGGAGGTCATCTGCAGGCACGCCGCGCTGCCTCGCGCACGCGAATCTAGGCGGCAGCGGCCCGGTGCCGCTCGTGCATCGTGCGACCGAGCGTTGCCATCGCCTCGCCCTGGCGTCCGAGGACCTTCTGGGCCAGCGGCAGGAAGTGCTCTTCCTCGAAATGCGCGTGGGCGAAGAAGTGCTGCACCAGGTCTTCGATCAGCGCCGCGTCCAGTGCCGGTGTCTCGCCGCGCGCCACCGCTTCCACCCGGGGCCGCAGCGCGGCCCAGCGTGCCTCCATGTCGCGGTGTTCGCGCACGAGCTGCGCCACCATGGCCCGCACCTCGTCCAGTTCGCCACCGGGCTCGGCCGCGTGCAGCACCGCGGGGAACAGGTCGCGCTCCTCCTCGGCATGGTGCGCGGACACGCGGTCGCGGAACATCTCCAGCAGCTCGTTGGCCATCGTCCGCGCCCTGGCCGCGGCCGTGACGAGGTCAGGCAGGTAGAGCGCCGAATGCAGCTGCGCCACGAAATCGTGGTGGCATTCGGAGAAACTCGCGAGCGACCCGTCGATGGGGAGCGGCTGGCAGGTGTCGGTAGAGGGCATGGCAGCTTCCTTCGACGTGCTGGATGATTGCAACCGAATGTAGGGCCCGGGGCCCCGGTGCAATTGACGTGGATCAGCCGCCGCCGCAGGGCGCCGGCGGTTGCGGCATTCCTTCACGCCGCCAGCCTGCGCCTACGCCCGTCCGCGCACCATGGACAGCACCTTGCCCACGTCCATCGTGCGCGCCTGCTGCTGCATCTGCGGCAGGTAGCGCGCCTGCAGGCCTTGCGCTTCGCCGGAGATGCTCGCGTACGCCTCCCGCAGCATCTGCGTGGAGAGCGTGCGGCCGCCGGCGTAATAGCGCCTGGCGACGTGTCCCAGCGCATAGGTCGCGACGAAACTCATGCCCGAACTCACCGCCTGCTGCCCGAGGCCGCGCGCCAGCCCGCCGCCGATTCGGCCAAGCAGGCCGCCCAGGAGCTTGCGCCCCGCCTGTTCGAGGTACTGCGAGGTCAGCCCCACGCCCAGCGTGGCGAGGAAGTCCTTCACGTGGCCGGAGTCCAGCTCGTAGCCGTAGGCCTGGCCGATGCGGTAGACCAGGCGCATCTGCAGCGGGATGATGGCCATGGTGGAAAGCGTCTCCGGCAACAGTTCCAGCGCGCCGTTGGTGATGGCGGCATTCAGGATCAGCTGGTCGAGCTCCTGCTCGCTGGTGCCCGGGGTACGCACCGCTGCGGCGCCACCCGCCACGCCGGGGATGGGCCCGTCGATCGGAGCAGCGGCGATGGCCTCGGCGTCCTCGCTGAACTGGCGCGCCTGGCCCGCCTCCAGCCCCAGGCTGCTGCGCAGGGCGGCCAGGAACTCCTGCTCCGTTACGGACTGCACGCCGTCGGCATCGCACACGCAGACCGCCATCTCGTAGGCCAGCTGGCGCGCGTCGGCCGAGCGCAGGGCCGCGGCGGTGCCGGCCAGGTCCACGCGCTTCATCAGCACGTCCTGCACCAGCGTCGGCAGGTGCACGGCGTCGGACTGCGCCAGGGCGTCGGCGATGCGCTTGACCTCCGCGCGCTCGCGGTCATGCTTGTGGCCGTCGACGAAGGCGGCCATGAGGCTGAGGGTGACGATGGCTTGCGTTTCGGCTGGGGTCATGCACGGCTCCTGTGGGGATGAGCAATGGAGTCGCGGCGAGCGCGGCGGTTCCCGGCAACGGGGGAGGACCCGGGTTGCCGCAGCCAGTGGCCCTTACATCGGCCCGGTTGCAGCCGGGCACACGCGCTGCTTCAACGCCTCCCACGCGCACAGCTCCCCCGCCAGCGCACTGGCGATCACCGTCGCCGGGCTCGCCAGCCACACCTGCCCGGGCCCGGAGCGGCCGGGGAAGTTGCGGTTGATCGCGCTCACCGTCACCTGCCCCGCCTCGGTGGAGGAACCCGGCCCGCAGTTGGCGCAGGCTCCGCACGAAGGCTGCAGGATGCGCGCGCCCGCCTGGGCGAAGGTGCGGTCGTAGCCGCGCTCGGCGCAGTAGTCGCGCACCGCCGTCGTGCCGTACTGCAGGTACAGCCGCACGTGCGGCGGCACTTTCAGGCCGTGCGCCAGCCCCCAGGCGAGCACGGCGTGGTACTGGTCGAAGTCCTCGCGCTTGCCGGCGGTGCAGGAGCCGCCATAGGCGATGTCCACCCGCACCTTTTCCTTCAACCGCGCCAGCGGCACGCCGTTGCCCGGGTCGCCGGGACGCGCCACCATGGGCGACAGCCCGCTGCAGTCCACCCGCACCACTTCGCTGTAGCGCGCGCCAGGGTCGCTGCGCATCCAGGGCTCCGGCACGAACTCCACGCCGCGCCGCTC
The DNA here is from genome assembly GCA_036401715.1 of Ramlibacter sp. GTDB lineage: Bacteria > Pseudomonadota > Gammaproteobacteria > Burkholderiales > Burkholderiaceae_C > Ramlibacter. The sequence continues at coordinate 8,669 of DASWUI010000841.1, forward strand.
CTTCAGGAAGCGCACGGTCTCGGCGTCCGGCTCCACGATGCCGGTGAGGCCGCCGAGCTCCGCGGTCATGTTGGTCAGTGTCGCGCGCTCGTCGGTGGACAGCGCCCGCAGCGCCGGCCCGCCGAACTCGAACACCTTGCCCACGCCGCCGCCGGCGCGCATGGCCGGCAGCTGCAGCAGGTGCAGCACGATGTCCTTGGCGGCCACGCCGGCCGGCAGCGCGCCTTCCAGTTCCACCCGCAGCACCTGCGGCATCGTCAGCCGCACCGCGCCGGTGACGAAGGCATTGGCCATGTCGGTGGTGCCGACGCCGAAGGCCACGCAGCCCAGCGCGCCGCTGTGCGGCGTGTGCGAGTCGGTGCCGGCCACCAGCTGGCCGGGCAGCGCGTAGTGCTCCGCCATCATCGCGTGCGAGATGCCCGCCACGTTGCGCCCGCCGTCGCTGCGTGCCTCCTCCTCCGTCAGCGTGCGGTGGTTGCGCAGCCCGTAGTCGGCCACGAAGCGCCGCTGGGCCTCGCACATCGCCTGCATGTTGGGCAGGAGGGGCGAGCCCGCGTGCGCGGGGCTTTCCTCCATGTACGAGGTGTGGTCCTCGAACACCACGATGGAGTCCTTGTCGCGCAGCGCGAGCGGCTGGCCGAAGGCGGCATGCAGCATGTGCGCCGCCATGCCCGTGTAGTACTCGTGGATGAAGCGCCAGTCCGCGCGCACGAAGCAGCCCTCGCCCGGCGCGGGCACCTCGGGCGTCACCGGCGTGTGCAGCATGCGGCGCCGCGCGATCTTCTCGAACAGGTTCAGCGGCCCGGGCGCGGCGCGGGCAGGCACCGGATGGGCGTCGCGCAGGTGCGCTTGGCCGAAGCGCAGCAGCCCGCCGCTCCTGAGGATCGCCGCGGCCAGCGCGTCGCGGTCCGCAACCAGTTCCTCGACCGTGATCGCCTCGCCGCGCGCGATGCGATCGAGCAGGCCGAAGTCCGTGGAGGTGAACAGGCCGATGTTGTCCGCGTTCTGGCGGTAGATGCGCTCGAAGCTTTCCGCGATGACCAGCCGGATGCCCGCCAGCTTCTCGGCCGCCGGGCTGTGCTCGCGCGAGGAGCCCTTGCCGTAGCGGCGGCCGCCGGCCACCACACCGAAGCCGCCCGCCTGCACCGCCCCGGCGCCGATCGGCCGCTCGCCTTCCACCGTGAAGCCGGTGTACGGAAAGCGCGCGAGGCTGTCGTCGTAGTGGGACATGATCCGCACCGGCGTGATCTCGTCGGTGGAGATGTCGTCGCGCAGCGGGCCCGCTTCGGCGAGAGTGAGGGTGCGGCCGGCGAGCTGTTCGCGCACGCGCCGGGCGGACTGCGCGAGGAACAGCACGCGGGGCTGCGGGCCGAGGTCCAGGAGGGTGTTCATGGCGAAGCAAGCGATGCGAGGTGCTCCACCAGCAGCCTGGCGGCCGGCGTGAGCGACTGCGCGTCGCGGTGACAGAGGATGAAGCGCCGCTGCGCCCAGGGTTCGGCCAGCGGGATGAGCCGCAGGCCCATGGCGGCGGCGACGGGCTCGGCCACTTCGCGCGGCACGAGGCTGATGGCGAGGCCGGCGTGCACCACGCGCAGCGCCGCCTCGAAGTTGGTGACGACGATGCGGTGGTTCACGGTGCGCCCGGCCTGCGCCGCCTGCCGCTGCAGCATCAGCTGCACCGCGCTGTTGACCGGCAGGCTCACGTGCTCGTAGTCCAGCGTGTCGACGAAGCGCAGCTTGCGGCGGCCGGCCAGCGCATGCTGCTGCGGCACCACCACGCACAGCGTGTCCCTGCGGTAGGGCCGCGCTTCCAGCCCGGAGTGGTCGGTGGCGTCCCAGCACACGCCCAGCGAGACCAGGCCTTCGCGCACGCCGCGCACGATCTCGGGGCTGACGCGCTCCTCCAGGTCCACCCGGATGTTGCGGTGGGCCGGCTGGCGCAGGAAGGCGGCCACGTCGTCGGCCAGCGACTCGCTCATGGCCGACACCGAGGCGAAGATGCGTACCTGGCCGCGGCCGCCGGCCACGTAGCTCTGCATGTCGCGCTCGATGCGCGCCGCGCCGTCCAGCATGCCGCGCGCGTGTTCCAGCAGGGTCTGGCCTGCCGGGGTCGGCACCACGCCGTGGCGCTTGCGCAGCAGCAGCGGCGTGCCGACCTGGTCCTCCAGCTGGGCCAGCCGCTTGCTGATCGCCGAGCCGACGATGTTCGCCTTCTCGCCGGCGCGCGCGATGTTGCCCGCCTCGCAGACGGAGACGAACAGGCGCAGCGTGGTGAGGTCGAAGTCGCGCAAGGTATTCCAGACTGGAACTTCAGCGTTCCATAAATGAGGTGTCGGCTCGTTCCGGAAATTCTAAACTCGCGCCATGAATCCCGCTTCCCCCACTGCCCCTCTCCCCGGCCGCGTGGTCGTGCGCGAGATGGGCCTGCGCGACGGCCTGCAGAGCGTCGCCACCGTCGTGCCCACCGCTGCCAAGCTCGAGTGGATCCGCGATGCCTACGAGGCCGGCGAGCGCGAGGTCGAGGTCGGCTCCTTCGTGCCGCCGAAGCTGCTGCCGCAACTCGCCGACACCGCGGAGGTGCTGGCCTTCGCGCAGACCCTTCCCGGCCTGCGCGCCACCGTCCTGGTGCCCAACTTCAAGGGCGCCGAGCGCGCGATGGCCGCGAACGCCGAGATGATGCTGGTGCCGCTTTCGGCCAGCCACGCGCACAGCCTGGCCAACCTGCGCAAGCCGCCCGACGAGGTGGTGGGCGAGATCGCGCGCATCCGCGCCCAGCGCGACGCCACCGGCGCGCGCACGCGCATCGAGGTAGGCATCAGCACCGCCTTCGGCTGCACCATCCAGGGCGAGGTGGCCCCGGAGGAAGTCGTGCGCCTGGTGCAGGCCGTGCTGGACGCCGGCGTGGACGCGGTCAGCCTCGCCGACACGGTGGGCTACGCCGATCCCGCGATGGTGTCGCGCCTGTTCGAGCGCGTGCTGCGCGTGGCCGGCGAGCGCCTCGCATGCGGGCACTTCCATGACACGCGCGGGCTCGCGCTGGCCAACGTCTATGCAGCGATGCAGCTGGGCATCGCCCGCTTCGACGCCTGCATCGCCGGCATCGGCGGCTGTCCGCATGCGCCGGGCGCCAGCG
>DASWUI010000842.1:0-3777 GCA_036401715.1 Ramlibacter sp.
TGGCGCGTTGCCTCGAAGCGGGCGCCGCGATGGCGCTGCGCGTGGCGGAGCCGGGCGAATTCACGCAGCGCGCCTTCCTCAACGGCAAGCTGGACCTGGCGCAGGCCGAGGCCATCGCCGACCTGATCGACGCCAGTACCGAAGCGGCGGCGCGCAGCGCCACGCGCTCGCTGGCCGGCGAGTTCTCGCGCGAGATCCACGCGCTGCGCGATGCCCTCGTCCACCTGCGCATGCTGGTGGAGGCGACGCTGGACTTCCCCGAGGAGGAGATCGACTTCCTGCAGAAGGCCGACGCGCAGGGCCAGCTGGAGCGGCTGCAGCAGAACCTGGCGCGCGTGATGCAGCGCGCGCACCAGGGCGCGCTGCTGCGCGAAGGCCTGCACGTGGTGATCGCGGGCCAGCCGAACGCGGGCAAGAGCTCGCTGCTCAACGCGCTGGCCGGCGCCGAACTGGCGATCGTCACGCCGATCGCCGGCACCACGCGCGACATCGTGCGCCAGACCATCCAGATCGAGGGCGTGCCGCTGCACGTGGTGGACACGGCCGGCCTGCGCGAAGGCGCGGAGGAGGTCGAGCAGATCGGCATCGAACGCGCATGGGGACAGATCGAGAAGGCCGATGCGGTGCTGTTCCTGCATGACCTCACGCGCGCGGATGCGGCCGACTACCGCGCGGCGGACGAGGCGATCGCCGCGCGGCTGCCGCGGGATGTGCCGGTGATCGATGTGTGGAACAAGGCGGATGCGCTGCCCGTCACCCGCGCGGAGCCGCTGCCCGTCATCCCCGCGGAGGCGGCGCCCGTCATCCCCGCGGAGGCGGCACCCGTCATCACCGCGGAGGCGGGGACCCAAGGCTTCCGCTGTGGGGCTGCAACGCCTTGGATCCCCGCCTCCGCGGGGATGACGGGAGGAGGAGCCGCGGGGTTGGCGGGAAGACCCGCAGGGGTGGCGCGGGAGGGCGCGGGGATGACGGGAGGAGCCGCGGGAATGGCGTTGTCTCTCTCCGCCAAGACCGGCGAAGGCCTCGAAGCCCTGCGCCGCACCCTCCTGGACATCGCCGGCTGGCAGGCCGCGCCCGAAGGCGTGTTCATCGCCCGCGAGCGCCACCTGCAGGCGCTGCGGCGCGTGGACGCCCACCTGATGGAAGCCGCCGCCCTGCTGGCGCGCCAGGCCCAGGCGCTGGACCTGCTGGCCGAGGAACTGCGGCTGGCGCAGAACGGCCTGTCCGAAATCACCGGCGAATTCAGCGCCGACGACCTGCTGGGCGTGATCTTCAGCCGGTTTTGCATCGGAAAATGAAGCGGCTCCACCTGCAACCGTACGAAAAATGATGTAAGTTCCTGTCACAGTCTTGGGAGCTGACGGGATGAAGAAGAGTCGCACGGGCGCTTGCGCCGCCATGGCCGTGGCCGCCGCCTTTTCCTGGGGCGGATGGACGCCCCACGCAACGGCCGCCACCGCCATCCTGGGCGCCGGCCCGGTGGTGGTCCTGCCGCCGGAGACGCAGCCTGCCTCGGTCGACCACCGCGCCGAGATCCAGCAGGCCGTGCAGGCCTGGAGGCTGGCCTGGGAACTCGGGGAGGCAGACACCTACCTGCGCTTCTACGACGCCGGCTACAAGGGCGACGCCGCGTCCCGCCAGCAATGGGAGCAGCACCGGCGCCAGCGCCTGGGCAACAAGGACATCGGCGTGCGCTTCGACCGGGTGCGCACGCGGCTGCTGGCCGACGACGAGGCGGAAGTGCACTTCCTGCAGCACTACACCTCGGGACAGCACCGGGACGTGGGCGAGAAGACGCTGCAGCTGCGGCGCCTGAACGGCGCCTGGAGGATCACCGGGGAGAGCTGGAAACCGCGCGCGAAGCAGGGTGGTTGAGCGCGGCGCAGGGTGACCGGGGTCACGCGCGCGAAAGCCAACTAAATCCTCGCATCCACCGTTCAACGGCGGCTTTGCACCGCCCATCCGCCTTGGGGAATCTTCGCCCGTAACAGCCGTACCGCGCCTCGTATCTCGTGTAATCGAACGCTAGAACGCTTGTAAAGCCAGCTGGGCGGCACGTACTGTTGGGCCATGAATGCCCCGCTGCCCACCTCCCTCCACTTCGACGTGCAAGGCCTGGTCCATGCCGTCGCCCACAACCAGTCCCTGGACGCGTTCCACCCGAACCTGACGGCCAAGCAGTGGGAGCTGTTCGGCACCTACCTGCAGCCCTTCGCCGTGCGCCAGGGGCAGGTGGTGATCGAGCAGAACGCCAGCGACCGCACCGTGTACTTCGTGGAAACCGGCACGCTCACCGTCCACTACGAGGACGACAAGGGCAGGCTGCGGCTGGCGTCGGTGGAGTCGGGATCGGCCGTCGGCGAGGGCGCGTTCTTCACCCGGCTGCCGCGCAATGCCACCGTGCAGGCCGCCAGCGCCTGCAAGCTGTGGACGCTCAGCCCGATCCGCTTCACCGAACTGACCAACCGGCAGCCGGGGCTCGCGGTGGAGGTCGCGATGGCGCTCGGCTCGCTGGTGTCGCGCCGCTTGAGCAACCGCCCCAAGCGCGTCGCCGTCACCTGAAGAACCTTCCGCCGCTCGTCACGCGGCGTGCGACGCCCGTCTGCCGGAGGGAGCGCCTTACAGCGTGGTAACAAATGGGGTCCACACTGGGCGAAGACCAAGAAGAGAGTTCACGATGTCCTTGCTGAGCTGGTTTTCACCCAAGAAAAAGGGCGACGCGCAAGTGAGCGTGCTGCCCAGTTCGGGCCTCTCGCGGCTCGAATCCACCAAGCCCTATCCCCAGACGAAGCACGGCTCCGGCGGCAGCGCCCAGCCGGGCAACCGCAAGCAGGAACGCATGGAGCGGCGCGAGCTGCTGTACGCGGTGGTGCGCGAGGCGATGGTGCGCGCCGGCGTGCTGTCTTCCAGCTACAAGTTCAAGGTGCTGTCGCTGGACCCGCGCGGCCGCCAGTTCATGGTGATGGTGGACCTGGCGCAGGGCGCGGCCAGCGACACGACGCGGCTGGCCGAGATCGAGGCGATGGTGGCGCAGTCGGCCAAGGCGCGCTACGACATCCTGGTCAGCGCCGTGTACTGGCGCGCCAACGAGCACGTGGCGATCGGCGACCCCGCGCACTTCACGCCGGGCAAGCCGCTGATTTCGCAGCCGGCGCCGCTGGTGCCGGAACACGTCTCGCGCCCCGCGGAACTGCGCGAGGCCCCGCCCCTGCCGGGCCGCCGCTTCGAGCCGCTGCAGGACGACGAGGTGGCTGCCTTCCGCAAGGCGCTGGACGCCGGCGTGCGCGGCGAACAGGCGCTGGCCTCGGTCAACAACGGCCGAACGCCGCAAAGCTACACGCTGCTCACCGGCTTCGAGGACACCGAGATGGCCGAGGGCGAGGATGGGCAGTTGAGCAAGACGCAGTACGGATCGCTGCGCTAGGGAACAAGCTCACCGTCGTCCCCGCGCAGGCGGGGACCCAAGGCGTCCAGGAAAGCCCCGCATCGCGGGGCTTTTATGCGTGAGCCTTGGATTCCCGCCTGCGCGGGAATGACGGGGCTGCGCGCAGCTTCACCGACCCGCCCAGCTCCGGCAGGTCCGCGATCGCAGCCCTCGATCACGGTCGCCCCGGGCTTCTCCGGCAGCTCTTCGAGCCGCTGCAGGACGACGAGGTGGCCGCCTTCCGCAAGGCGCTGGACGCCGGCGTGCGCGGCGAACAGGCGCTGGCCTCGGTCAACAACGGCCGAACGCCGCAAAGCTACACGCTGCTCACCGGCTTCGAGGACACCGAGATG
>DASWUI010000843.1:0-2556 GCA_036401715.1 Ramlibacter sp.
CGCTGCACCGGCTGGCCGATGACCGACCAGGCCTTGCGATCCTTCAATCGAACCGATCCCGGCGGAGTGGCCGACGCACTGCGGGCCAGCTCCCCATAACCGGCGGAGCGCCCGGAGGAATGGGAGACCACGCCCTTGCTGACCTTCAGTTCCTCCGAGGGCAATCTCCACTGCAGCGAAGCCGCGCCCAACAACGAGGCGCGCGCGGTCGCCGCCGCCAGGCGCACGACCTCCCAGGCGTCCGCCACGCTCGTCGAACCGCCGGTGGCGTTCAGCCCGAGCTCGCGCGCCAGCTTGCCGACCAGCCAGCGGCCGGCCTTCGCGCGCCCGAAGCCATCCTCGCGCTCCGCCTCGGACGGATGAAAGGGCAGGCTGCCCACCAGCATCGCGACATTGCCGTAGACCGCATCCCATCCCGCCTGCTCGATGCGCACGGCGGCCAGCGGCACCTCCAGCTCCTCCGCCGCGAGCTGGGGCAGGGCCGTGTGCACGCCCTGGCCCATCTCGCTGCGCGGCATCGCCAGCACCACGCCGCCGTCCGGCAGGACCTTGATCCAGCCGTTGAGCGCGATGTCGCCCTCGCCCGGCGGCATCATCGAGGCCAGCCCGACGCGGGAGCGTTGGGGCAGCGCTGCCCAGCCCACCAGCAGCGCACCGACGCCGGCGGTGGTGCCCAGCAACCAGCTGCGGCGCTTCACGCCTTCTGCCCTGCCGCCCGCTTGATCGCGGCGCGCACGCGCTGGTAGGTCCCGCAACGGCAGATGTTGGTGATCGCCGCGTCGATGTCCGCGTCGGTCGGCCTGGGCTTTTTCTCCAGCAGCGCGGCAGCGGCCATCAGCATCCCGCTCTGGCAGTAGCCGCACTGCGGCACCTGTTCCGCGATCCAGGCGGCCTGCAGGGGATGCGGCCGCGTGCTGGTCCCCAGGCCCTCGATGGTCTGGATGGCCTTGCCCGCCACGCTGCCCGCCGGCGTCACACAGGAGCGCACGGCCTGCCCGTCCACCCGCACCGTGCACGCGCCGCACGCGGCCACCCCGCATCCGAACTTCGTGCCGGTGAGTTGCAGGACGTCCCGCAGCACCCACAGCAGGGGCATGGCCGGATCCGCCTGCACCTGCAGGCGCGCGCCATTGACATTGAGCTCCACGGAACCCCTCCTCGTACAGCAGGTCCCACTATAGCCAAGCACATCGCGCGCCGACAGCGCAAACGCGCGAAGTGCGGCGGCGGTGATACGCTCGCTGGCTTTTCCCACGCGACCCATGGCCCTGATCACCCTTGCCGACGCCCAGCTCGCCTTCGGCCACGTGGCCCTCCTGGACCACGCCGACTTCTCCCTGGAAGCGGGCGAGCGCGTCGGCTTGATCGGCCGCAACGGTGCCGGCAAGTCATCCCTGTTACGCATCCTTGCAGGCATGGAGCGCCCCGATGACGGCGAAGTGCAACGCCAGCAAGGCCTGCACACCGCCTTCGTCGCGCAGGAACCGGAGCTCGCCGAGGATGCCACCGTGTTCGAGGCGGTGCGCTCCGGCCTCGCGGACGTGATCGCGCTGATCGACGACTACACCCACGGCCGCGGCGAGCTGGACGCGCTGCAGGGCCGCATCGAGGCGCAGGACGGCTGGAACTGGGAACAGCGCGTCGGCGAAACGCTGCAGCGCCTGCACCTGGACCCGCAGGCGCGCATAGGCGCGCTGTCCGGCGGCAACCGCAAGCGGGTCGCCCTCGCCCAGGCCCTGGTGCGCCGGCCCGACGTGCTCCTGCTCGACGAGCCCACCAACCACCTGGACCTCGACTCGATCGAATGGCTGGAGAACCTGCTGCTGGAGTTCCGTGGCAGCGTCGTCCTGATCACGCACGACCGCGCCTTCCTGGACCGGGTCGCCACCCGCATCGTCGAACTCGATCGCGGCCGGCTGCTGTCCTACCCGGGCAACTTCTCCCAATACCAGGCGCTCAAGCAGGAGCAGCTGGCGCAGGAAGCGGTGATCAACGCGAAGGCGGACAAGCTGCTTGCGCAGGAGGAGGTGTGGGTGCGCAAGGGCGTGGAGGCGCGGCGCACGCGGGCACAGGGCCGCATCAGCCGGCTGGAGCAGCTGCGCGCCCGGCGCGCGGCGCGGCGTGAGACCCTGGGGCGGGTCAGCATGGACGTCGCCACCGGGCAACCTACGGGCAAGATCGTCGCGGAGCTCACGCACGTCTCCAAGGCCTTCGGCGAGCGCGTGGTGGTGCGGGACTTCAGCGCCACCATCCTGCGCGGCGACAAGGTCGGCCTGATCGGTCCGAACGGCGCCGGCAAGACCACGCTGCTCAAGCTGATCCTGGGCGAGCTGGCGCCGGACAGCGGCCGCGTGCGGCTCGGCACCAACCTGCAGGTGGCGTACTTCGACCAGCTGCGCGACCAGCTCGATCCCGAACGGACGCTCGCGGAAACAGTGAGTCCGGGGTCGGACTGGGTGGAGATCGGCACGCAGCGCAAGCACATCTCGAGCTACCTGCAGGATTTCCTGTTCGACAGCCGGCGATCGAATGCGCCCATCCGCATGTTGTCGGGTG
>DASWUI010000844.1:0-5687 GCA_036401715.1 Ramlibacter sp.
GGTGAACGAGGCGAAGACGGTGATGGAAGCGATGAAGGCGCGCGGCGCCGAAGTGCCGATCCCCACCGACGTGGTGGTGGCCAAGACCTTCGCGGCCGACGCGCCGGCCACCGTGAAGGCGGCGCGGGACGTCGCGGCCGACGACCTGATCCTGGACATCGGGCCGCAGACCGCGCAGAAGCTCGCGCAGCAGCTCAAGGCCGCCGGCACCATCGTCTGGAACGGGCCGGTGGGCGTGTTCGAGTTCGACCCCTTCGCCAAGGGCACCGAGGCGATCGCGCGCGCCATCGCCGACTCGCCCGCGTTCAGCATCGCCGGCGGCGGCGACACCCTGGCGGCCATCGCCAAGTACGGCATCGAGCAGGACGTGGGTTACATCTCCACCGGCGGCGGCGCCTTCCTGGAGGTGCTGGAAGGCAAGACCCTGCCGGCCTTCGAGATCCTGGAGAAGCGCGCGGCCGGGTGAGGCGTGGCGCGGAGGCTTTCCGTGTAGCCGTTTGCGGTTACGCAAAAGCCTTCAGTCGCTTACATATGTTTACGGCTTGTGCCTGGCTGTAACGCGCAGGACACTGGCTCCCACAAACAAACGAAGTCGTGAGGAGTCCATGCAGTACACACAGGATCCGTCCCTGGTGCTCGATGCCTTGTCCACGCGGGTGCTGGGGGCGCTCTCGCCGAGCGCCTGGCGCAAGCTGTTCCTGCGCCCGCACCACGAGGTGATGCAGTTCGCCCCCGCGCGCGGGACCTTCCTGTGCGCGGCGGTGCAGGTGCCGGCCTGGAGCGCCGGCGCGAGCATGCTGTCCGAGCTGTCCTTCCTGGCCGCAACCCATGGCGGCGAGCTCGACCCGTGCCCGCCGGCGACGGCGCTGGTGCGCTTCGACGACGCGCAGGCGGCGCTGGAGATGGCGCGCGAGATGCAGAACATGATGTGCGACGTGCGCTTCCAGGTGGGCCTGGTGTCGGGCGACTGCACCCTGGCCTCGCTGCAGCTGGAAGGACGCGTGCTGCGCCTGCTGGCCGGTGACGCGGTGGACCGCGCCGAGGCGGTCACCCGCCTGGCTGCCCCGGGCACGATCCGCATCGCTCCCGAGACCTTCGCGCTGCTGCACGAGGACATCGTCGGCATGTCGCACTGGATGGTGACCACCGAATACGAAGGGGACAGCATGACGGCGGCATCGCTGACGCTGCCGCCCCGGGCGAATGCGCACCTGAGCACCTTCGCCGGGCTCGGGCTCACCTGAGGCGACGCGGCAGGAGCGCCGGGGGGCCCTGCGTCACCCCAGCCGGCGGGCTGTCGCGGTGCGCGCGGCGCACCACGACCTACGGGATCGCCGGGGTCGTGAAGGGATGCGTACGGCGCCCGTCCGACGTGGTCGGCCCCGCCGACCGCGACATCACGCGCTCGTGCTCGTCGCCCGTCCCGCGTAATCCGTCCAGCAGCGCCGCTCGAAGTCGTACAGTTTGCAGCGGCGCGCCGTGTCGAAGTACCAGCGCCAGGAAAAGGGCTGCACGATGATGCGGCCGGGCAGCATGTGTTCCAGCTTGCCCTGCGCGTCCTTCAGCCGGTACAGCGGGATCGTCATGTCCACGTGGTGCGCCGTGTGCTCCATGATGTGGTGCATGGCGCCGCCGATGCCCAAGGGGAAGGTGAGGTGCACCGTCGTGGAGACGAAGGGCTGCGAGCGCGACCACTCGCCGCGTTCGTCGTGCCAGTGCACGGCGGTGTGCGTGTGGTGCACGTAGACCACGAAGCCGATCATCGCGCACCAGAACAGGAAGGGCACGGCGAAGCCGGTCAGCAGCACGGGCAGCAGTTCGCGGCCGGTCGCGTCCGCCACGAGCGCCAGCGCCGCGATCCACAGCACGGCGAACGCCGACACCAGCAGGTTGTCCAGCAGGAACACGCTGCGGCGCGTGGGCATCTGCTTGCGGGTGGGGAAGAACATGCGCTTCCACCAGATCTCCAGCATGTAGTACAGGCCCGGCGCCCAGCCGCTGCGGTAGATGCGGTCCAGGCGCCGCTGCATGGGCGTGAGCGCGGCGTATTCCCGCGCCGTCAGCGGCGCCCACACGAAGTCGAAACCCTTGAGGTTGGTGTAGCCGTGGTGCACGACGTTGTGGCCCACCTCCCACAGGCTGTAGGGCGTGAGCGAAGGCAGGAAGGCGATGCGCCCGAGCCAGTGGTTCAGGCGGCGGTTGGGCGTGAGGCTCTGGTGGCAGGCGTCGTGGCCGATGATGAACAGGCGGCCGATCACGAAGCCGGCGGCCATGCCGCACAGCACGCGGGCCCACCAGGCCTCGAACAGCACGGCGCCGGCGAGCCCGGCGAGCAGCAGGGCGTAATCGAATGCGAGCAGCACGATCGGGTACAGCGTCGTGCGCGCGGACAGCGGCAGCAGCCACTGCCGGATCTCCTTGCGGTGCGGCAGCGCGGCGGAGGGCGGAATGGGGGCGGAAGTCGTCGACATGAACCGGGCATGCTAGGCGACGGGCCCACGTGCCCGGCTGATCTTTGTCAACTGCGCCGGGGCGCGGGTGTTGGTAACCCGCCCGTAACTGCTTCCGTGTGAGAATCCGAAACTAAATTACAAGGAGAAAGTCTCCCATGGCCCGTCGTGCCACCAAGATCGTCGTCACCCTGGGCCCTGCTTCCAGCGAACCGGCCGTCCTCGAGAAGATGATCCGCGCCGGCGTGAACGTCGTGCGCCTGAATTTCAGCCACGGCACCGCGAAGGACCACATCGCGCTGGCCGAACTGGTGCGCAAGACGGCGCAGGTCGCGGGTCGCGAAGTGGCGATCATGGCCGACCTGCAGGGCCCCAAGATCCGCGTGGGCAAGTTCGCCGAGGGCAAGGTGCACCTGGAGCCGGGCGCGAAATTCGTGCTCGACGCTTCCCGCACGGAACCCGGCGACATCCACGGCGTGGGCCTGGACTACAAGGAACTGCCGCGCGACGTGAAGCCGGGCGACTCGCTGCTGCTGAACGACGGCCTGATCGTGCTGACCGTCGACTCCGTCAAGGGCGAACAGATCCGCACCACCGTCAAGCTGGGGGGCGTGCTGTCCAACAACAAGGGCATCAACAAGCACGGCGGCGGCCTGACCGCGCCCGCGCTGACCGCCAAGGACATGGAGGACATCCGCACCGCGATGAGCTTCCAGGCCGACTACGTGGCGGTGAGCTTCCCCAAGAGCGCGACCGACATGGAGATGGCGCGCCAGCTGTGCAACGTGGCCGCCGCGGAGTATCGCCACAAGCCGGCGCTGATCGCCAAGATCGAGCGCGCCGAGGCGATCCCCAACCTGGAACAGATCCTCAAGGCCAGCGACGCCATCATGGTCGCGCGCGGCGACCTCGCGGTGGAAGTCGGCAATGCGGCGGTGCCGGCGCTGCAGAAACGCATGATCCGCCTGGCGCGCGAGCACGACAAGGTGGTGATCACCGCCACCCAGATGATGGAGTCCATGATCTCCGCTCCGGTGCCCACGCGTGCCGAGGTGAGCGACGTGGCCAACGCCGTGCTCGATGGCACCGATGCCGTGATGACCAGCGCCGAGACGGCGACCGGCAGGTACCCGGTGGAGGTGGTGCAGCAGATGGCGAACATCTGCGCCGAAGCGGAGATGGCGGAGGACGTGCGGCTCGACGCCGACTTCACCGGCATGGCCTTCTCGCGCATCGACCAGTCGATCGCGATGGGCGCGCTGTTCACGGCGTACCACCTGGGCTGCAAGGCCATCGTCGCGCTCACCGACTCCGGTTCCACCGCGCTGTGGATGAGCCGCCACCGCATCCACATCCCGATCTACGCGCTGACGCCGCGGCTGGCGACGCAGCGCCGCATGGCGCTGTACCGCAACGTGAGCCCGCTGCTGATGGACCAGAGCGCCGAGCGCGACACGGCGCTGGCCGAAGCGGAGGCGCACCTGAAGAAGCGCGGCATCGTCGCCTCGGGCGACATCTACGCGATCACCTGCGGCGAGCCGATGGGGGCGCCGGGCGGCACCAACATGCTGAAGATCGTTCGGGCGACCTGACGATCGCGGCGGCGACCTTCCGACCATGTCATTGCGGGCTCGACCCGCCATCCATGGCGGCAGGGCACCACGCCTCGATGGACCCGGGGCGAGCCCGGGATGACATCCCTGGGCACCTCGTCAGCGAGCCCCTGAACGCAAGCCTCAACGGCTAGAATTCCCGGCAGTTACGGCGCGGTTACGCCGGCCGTCATGCTCTTCTGTCGTACCTCCCAGGAACTGCCATGCCCATCGTCTCCATGCGCGAACTGCTGGACCACGCCGCCGCGAACGGCTACGGGATCCCGGCCTTCAACGTCAACAACCTCGAACAGGTCCAGGCCGTCATGGAGGCTGCCAAGGAGACGGGTGCCCCCGTCATCCTGCAGGCCAGCGCCGGTGCCCGCAAGTACGCCGGCGAGTCCTTCATCAAGCACCTGATCCAGGCGGCCGTCGAGGCTTATCCGAAGATCCCGCTCGTGATGCACCAGGACCACGGCCAGAACCCGGACGTGTGCAAGGGCGCGATCGACCTGGGCTTTTCCTCGGTGATGATGGACGGCTCGCTGGAGGCCGACGGCAAGACCATCGCCAGCTACGACTACAACGTGGACGTCACCCGCAAGGTGGTCGACATGGCGCACAAGCTGGGCGTCACCGTCGAGGGCGAGCTGGGCTGCCTCGGTTCGCTGGAAACGATGCGCGGCGACAAGGAAGACGGCCACGGCACCGACGCGACGATGACGCGCGACCAGCTGCTGACCGACCCCGAGCAGGCCGCCGACTTCGTCAAGAAGACGCAGCTCGATGCCCTGGCGATCGCCATCGGCACCAGCCACGGCGCCTACAAGTTCACCCGCAAGCCCACCGGCGACATCCTGGCGATCGACCGCATCAGGGAAATCCACCGCCGCATCCCCAATACGCACCTGGTGATGCACGGCTCCTCCTCGGTGCCGCAGGACCTGCTGGCCATCATCCGCCAGTACGGCGGCAACATGAAGGAGACCTACGGGGTGCCGGTGGAGGAGATCCAGGAAGCGATCAAGCACGGCGTGCGCAAGATCAACATCGACACCGACATCCGCCTGGCGATGACCGGCGCGGTGCGCAAGTTCATGGCCGAGAACCCCGACAAGTTCGACATGCGCGAGTGGATGAAGCCGGCGCGCGAGGCTGCGAAGCAGATCTGCAAGCAGCGCTACATCGAGTTCGGCTGCGAGGGCCAGGCCGGCAAGATCAAGGGCGAGAGCCTGCAGGTCGTCGCCGCGAAGTACGCCAAGGGCGAGCTCGCGCAAACCGTGAACTGAGCGTGGTCGCGGCGCTCCACACCTCCAACCTCACCTCCCTGCCGCTGCTCGCGCGCGGCAAGGTGCGCGACAACTATGCGGTCGGCAGCGACCGCATCCTGATGGTCGCGAGCGACCGGCTCTCGGCCTTCGACGTGATCATGGGCGAGCCCATCCCGGGCAAGGGCGAGATCCTGACCCAGATGGCGCTGTTCTGGTTCGCGCGGCTGGGCCACGTCTGCCCCAACCACCTCACCGGCGAAGCGCCGGAGAGCGTGGTGACGCCGGCGGAGGTGCCGCAGGTGCAGGGCCGCTCCATGCTGGTCAAGCGCCTCAAGCCCATCATGGTCGAGGCGGTGGTGCGCGGCTACCTCGCC
>DASWUI010000845.1:0-1968 GCA_036401715.1 Ramlibacter sp.
CGCCCAGGCCGTTGCCCACCAGCGTGCAGACGTCCGGGCCGATGCGCACATCCAGCAGGGCGTCCAGCGGCCCGAAGGTCCTGTCCTGTCCGCTGCGGTGCACGCGCACGTGCGGCGGCAGCTCCTGCAGGCTGGAGGCGAACATCCCCGGCGCGTACTCGTTGCCGCGCTCCAGCACGCAGACGCGCACCGGGCGGGTGACGCCGTTCTCGTTGACTTCACGGCCGGCGAGTTCGGCGGCGGCCATGGCGCCGCCGTAGCCGCTGCCGACGATCAGGACGTCGAAGGCCCGGCCGTCCCAGCCGGCCCGCAGGTCCGCGTAATCGCGCGACAGCCAGCGCAGTCCGGCGGGCGCAGGGTCGGGTTCAGGACCGGACGGATGCATGGCGGGGCCCCTTGGCATCGAGGATGCGCCCGAGCTCGGCCTGCAGGGTGGGCAGGCCCACCGGCTTGTGCAGCAGCGTGATGCCGGCGCGCGTGGCCTCCTGCAGCCGGTCCGGGGCGGTGTCGCCGCTGATCAGGACCGCGGGGGTCGCGCCGATGGCGGCCACGATGCTGCCGATGGCGGCGATGCCGGTCTCGCCGTTGCGCAGCCGCATGTCCGCCAGCACGACGTCGGGCCGCGCGGCGATCGCCTGCTGCGTCGCTTCTTCGACCGAGCACGCCTCGACGAAGTGGCAGCCGAGTTCCTCCAGCAGCACGCGCATGCCCATGCGCACGGAGCGCTCGTCGTCGATCACCAGCACGGTGAGGCCGGCGAAGTTCTGCTGCGCCGCCGGCTGCGCCTGCGCGGGCACCTGCGTGCCGAAGGTCTCCAGCGGGATGCGCAGCGTGACCGTGGTGCCCTGGCCTTGCACCGACTGCAGGTCCAGCGTGATTCCCAGCAGGTCGCACAGGCGGCGCACGATGGACAGGCCCAGTCCCAGGCCCTTGGTGCGATCGCGCTCGGGGTTGTCGACCTGGTAGAACTCCTCGAAGACGTTGGCCAGCTCGTCCGGCGGAATGCCGCGGCCCGTGTCCTCCACCGAGAGCAGCGCGGTGCCGTTGTCGGCACGCAGCCGCAGCGCCACGTGGCCCTTCGGGGTGAACTTCACCGCGTTCTCGGTCAGGTTGCGCAGCACGCGCAGCACCAGGGCGGGGTCCGTCCAGCAGCGCAGGCCGGTCGGGGCGTCGATCACCGCGCGCAGGCCCTTCTCCTCGATGATGGCGCGCATCTCGGCGTGGTGCATGCGCAGCATCTCGCCGAGGTCGACCATCTTCTTGTCCGGCGCCACCACGCCGGCG
This sequence comes from Ramlibacter sp., assembly GCA_036401715.1. Lineage (GTDB taxonomy): Bacteria > Pseudomonadota > Gammaproteobacteria > Burkholderiales > Burkholderiaceae_C > Ramlibacter. The sequence goes on from DASWUI010000845.1 coordinate 1,285, forward strand.
TCCAGCTTGGAGATGTCCAGCAGCTGGTCCAGCTGCTCCGACAGGGCGACGGTCACCTGGCTCAGGAGGTCGACGACCTCGCGGTCGCGCCCCTCGATCGGGCGCAGCGACAGCGCCGCGACCAGCAGGCCGATGGTGTGCAGCGGCTGCCGCAGGTCGTGGCTGGCGGCCGCCAGGAAGCGGGTCTTCGCCTGGTTGGCCTGGTTCGCCTGCGCGAGCGCCACGCGCAGCTGCGCGGACATCTCGCGGTCCTGGAAGCGGATCTGCACCGATTCGCTGAAGTTGCGCCAGGCGTTGTTGGCCAGCGTGACCAGAACCCACAGGTACAGCACGATCAGGACGGCCAGCGACAGGTCGGTCCAGTCGGCGCTGCGCCCGTTGGGAAACGCCAGCCACCAGAAGGGCAGGGTGCCGGCCGCCGGCAGCGTGTAGGCCAGGAAGATGCGGCGGTGGCCCGCCGTCGTGCCGACCGAGCCGGTGCATAGCCCCAGCAGCAAAAGCGTGAGGAACAGGCGCTCGGTGTCGTGCAGGACCGGGAAGGCCAGCAGCGTGATGCCGTGGATGGTGCCATTGAGCAGGCTGAGGCGCACCGCGGTGCGCACACGCTGGTCGCTGGGGACGTCCCGCTGCGTCGGCAGCAGGGCGAGCCAGTGCCGGCGCGCGACCAGGACGGCGATGGTGACC
>DASWUI010000846.1:0-4099 GCA_036401715.1 Ramlibacter sp.
GATGCGGAAGCGCCGCTGCGCCGCCAGGCGCGCCGCCAGCGCGTCGAGCGCGCCGCGCACCTGGTACAGGTCCCGGGTGCGCTGGGCATCCAGCGGCGCCACCTGCAGGCCGCGGCCGGGGGCGTCGCGCAGGAAGCCGTCGCGCTTCAACAGCCGCAGGGCCTGCAGCACCGGCTGGCGCGACACGGCCAGCTGCTGTGCGATCTCCTCCTGGGTGACGCGCTCGCCGGGCGCCAGCGAGCCGTCGCTGATCGCATCCATGAGGGTGCGGTACACCCGGTCGACCAGGTCCGGCGTGGCTTCGAGTTGCAGGAGCTGGGCGGCCATGGCGATACTCTGTATACAGAATACAGCGCTGTCAACGCCAAAAACCTCACTTTCGACGCTGGCAAGTTGTGTCAAGATGTTGCAAACGGATGGGGTCAGAGATGCAGTTGCAGTTGCGGGACGGGCCTTGGTACGACGCCATGTACAACAACCGGGAGCTGGTGCCGCAGCATCCCGCGTTCTTCGCCCGCTGGGGGTGCGAGTCGGAACAGGCGCGGGCCGACGGCCCCTGCGAGCTGGACCTGCGCTACGGGCAGGGCGCCGGGGAGACCCTGGACGTGTTCCCGGCACCCAGCGCCGACGCCCCGGTCCTGGTCTTCATCCACGGCGGCTACTGGCGCGCGCTGGACAAGAGCGACCACTCCTTCATCGCCCCGGCCTTCACCCGCCACGGCACCTGCGTCGTGGTGCCCAACTACGCGCTGTGCCCGGCGGTGACCGTGCCGCACATCACGCTGCAGATGGCGAAGGCCGTGGCCTGGACCTGGCACAACATCGCGCGTTTCGGCGGCGACCGCCGGCGCATCGTGGTGGCCGGGCACTCGGCCGGCGGGCAGCTGGCGGCCATGATGCTGGCCTGCCTGTGGCCGCAGCTGGATGCGGCGCTGCCCCGCGACACGGTGCGCAGCGCGCTGGCGATCTCGGCGCTGCACGACCTGGAGCCGATCATGAAGACGCCCTTCCTGCAATCGACGCTGCAGCTCACGCGCGAGCAGGTGGCGAAGGCCAGCCCGGCGCGGCTGCCGGCGCCGAAGCAGGGGACGCTTTATACGGTGGCGGGTGGGGACGAGAGCAGCGAATTCCACCGGCAGAACCGGCTGATCCAGGAGGCCTGGGGCGCGCGGCGGGTGCCGGTGTGCGAGACGCTGCCGGGGCTGAATCATTTCAGCGTGCTGGATGCGCTGGTGGAGCCCAGCCACAGGCTGCACCAGCTGGCGCTGGACCTTTTGCGGGAATAGCCGCCGGGAACAGCCGTCATCCCCGCGCAGGCGGGGACCCCAAGCTCCGGCAAGCAGAAGGGGCGCAGCGCGCCCCTTCGTTTCGACGCCTTGGATCTCCGCCTGCGCGGGGATGACGAATCACATCAGCAGGTGTTCGCCCGCGTTATCCCCGCCCAGGATCACGTAGTTCACTTTGCGGATGTCCGCCAGCTTCGTCCCGCCCGCATAGCTGATCGAGCTCTGCAGGTCCTCCTGCATCTCCCGCAGCGTCTCCGGCAGCTTGCCCTTGACCGGCTCGAGGATGCGCTTGCCCTCGACGTGCTTGTACTCGCCCTTGTTGAAGTCCGACGCGCTGCCGTAGTACTCCTTGTACAGGCGGCCGTCCACTTCCACCGTCTGGCCGGGCGACTCCTCGTGGCCGGCCAGCATGGAGCCGATCATCACCATGGTCGCGCCGAAGCGGATGCTCTTGGCGATGTCGCCGTGCTCGCGGATGCCGCCGTCCGCGATGATCGGCTTGGTCGCCACGCGCGCGCACCACTTGAGCGCCGACAGCTGCCAGCCGCCCGTGCCGAAGCCGGTCTTCATGCGCGTGATGCACACCTTGCCCGGGCCGATGCCGACCTTGGTCGCGTCCGCGCCCCAATTCTCCATGTCGATGATGGCTTCCGGCGTGCCGACGTTCCCCGCGATGACGAAGGTGCCCGGCAGCTTCGCCTTCAGGTGGCCGATCATGTTCTTCACCGTGTCGGCGTGGCCGTGCGCGATGTCGATGGTCACGTACTCGGGCACCAGGCCCTCGGCCGCGAGCCGGTCCACCGCCTCGTAGTCGGCCTGCTTCACGCCGACCGAGATGGATGCGAAGGCACCCGCCTCCTTCATCTTGCGCACGAAGCGCACGTTGTCCAGGTCGAAGCGGTGCATCACGTAGAAGTAGCCGTTCTGGGCGAGCCAGAGGCAGATGCGCTCGTCCACCACGGTCTTCATGTTGGCCGGCACCACCGGCAGCTTGAAGCGGCGGCCGCCGAACTCGATGGACGGGTCGCATTCGGAGCGGCTTTCCACGCGGCACTTGCGCGGGAGAAGCAGCACTTTGTCGTAGTCGAAGATTTCCATGTTTCCAGGCTCCGGAAGTCTGTTGCAGAACAGGTGAGCGCTTGGATCGGACCCGGCGGTCTGGGCGCGAAAGGCCACAAACGCGAACCGGGCCACAAATGCTTGGGCCCGGTGATTGATTCTACTGCGGAGCAGTCTTTAGGGACATTCGGTCCGGCTGATGGAGCGGATACGCCCGCGCGCATCGAGCAGCACCGCCACCAGCCTCAGCCGTTCGGGCTTCGCGCCCTCGTGGATCTGCATGGCGCGGGCCTCGGACAGGCGGCCGGGCGCGCGGCCCCCCGCGCGGTGCCAGTCGGGCCGGAACACGTTGCGCACCAGGTTGCGCGGAACCGGGCTGCCCTCGGTGCCGGCCGGCAGGCTTTCCACCAGCAGCAGCCAGGCACGCCAGGGCTCGCGGCCGGGGTCCTCCAGTTCCATGCTGGTGCCGACGTAGTCGTTGAAGGCCGCGCCCTGGGCCAGCCGCAGCGGCACCGGCGCCCCCGAGCGCACGCTGCCCACCGCGCTGCTGCGCTCCGGCACCGGCTTGTCCAGCGCGGAAAGGCGCTCCAGCGCCTCGGCGAGCGCCACCGTGGACAGCGGCGCGTCCTCGCCCTTGCGCCCGGGCACGATCCAGTCCAGCGCGAGGGTGTTGGCGCCGGGCGTCGCGGTCTTCGGGTCGCGCCAGCACTCGGCGCAGTCGGCATTGGTGAAGCGCTCCAGCACCGCCTGCGGCTGCGGCACGGCGTCGCTCGTGCACAGCGCGCGCGCGGCCAGCGGCAGGGCCAGGAGGAGGGCGGGAACAAGGTGGCGTGACACAGCCATGCGAGTATGGCCGCCCGGCCGGGTTCCGGTGGCCGGGGCCGGGGCTTTCTACAATGGCCCATGTTTCCAGAAGTCGCCGCCGACTCGCCGCTGCTGCAGCACCTCAATCCCGAGCAGCTCGCCGCCGTCACCCTGCCCAACGAGCACGCGCTCATCCTGGCCGGTGCCGGTTCCGGCAAGACCCGCGTCCTGACCACCCGCATCGCCTGGCTGCTGGCCACCGGCCAGATCGGGCCCGGCAACGTGCTGGCCGTCACCTTCACGAACAAGGCGGCCAAGGAAATGATGACCCGCCTGACCGCCATGCTGCCGGTCAACGTGCGGGGCATGTGGATCGGCACCTTCCACGGGCTGTGCAACCGGTTCCTGCGGGCGCACTACAAGCTGGCCAACCTGCCGCAGAGCTTCCAGATCCTGGACACGCAGGACCAGCTGTCGGCCATCAAGCGGCTGATGAAGCAGCACAACGTCGACGAGGAACGCTTCCCGGCCAAGGAACTGCAGTGGACCATCGCCGGCTGGAAGGAGGAGGGCCTGCGGCCCAACATGGTGGACACGCGCACGGAGGAGGACCGGCGCAAGGTCGAGATCTACCAGCTGTACGAGGAGCAGTGCCAGCGCGAAGGCGTGGTGGACTTCGGCGAGCTGATGCTGCGCAGCTATGAACTGCTGCGCGACAACGACCCGATCCGCGAGCACTACCGCCGCCGCTTCCACCACATCCTGGTCGACGAGTTCCAGGACACCAACAAGCTGCAGTACGCGTGGCTCAAGATGTTCGCGCAGCCCCGCGACGGGGCGCCCGGCGCCCAGCCGAACTCGGTGTTCGCGGTCGGGGACGACGACCAGAGCATCTACGCGTTCCGCGGCGCCCGCGTCGGGAACATGGCCGACTTCGTGCGCGAGTTCCA
>DASWUI010000847.1:0-3234 GCA_036401715.1 Ramlibacter sp.
GCTGCGCACGGCGCAACCCACGCAGGACATGAAGCACCTGCGCCGGCTGGCATCCGAGCAGCTGGCACGCAGCGCCCTTTCCGCGCCCGCCAGCCAGCTGCGCCTGCGCACGCTGGAGACGGTGCCAGGGGGCGGCGTCACGACCAGCCTGCTGCCGGAAGACAACCGCCCCGGCGAGAAACTGCACCAGCTGGTGGAGCGCCTGAGCGTGCGGCTGGGGGAGGGCAATGTGACGGTGCCGCAGGCGATCGAGGACCACCGGCCGGAATGCATGCAGCGCTGGCTGCCCGCGCGCACGGCGGGCGCCGCCGCCGCGATCCACCAGGCCGGTGGGGATGCGCTGTATCCGCCCTGGCTGCTGCGCGAGCCGCTGCGGCTGCAGGTGAAGGGAGACAAGCCCTCCTACCAGGGTCCGCTGCAACTGCTCACGCGCGCGCGCAGGGTGGAAGCGGCCTGGTGGGATCCTGCGGCCAGCGAGCCGGCCGTGCGCGATTACTTCATCGCGCGCAGCGCGTCGGCCGGGCTGCTCTGGATCTATCGCGAACGGCTGGCGGCGGGTCAGGAGCAGGCCCGGTGGTTCCTGCACGGGCTGTACGCCTGAGGCCCTTCCATGTCCTGGCTGCCGGATTACGCGGAGCTGCACTGCCTCTCCAACTTCAGCTTCCAGCGCGGGGCCTCGCACCCGCAGGAGCTGGTGCAGCGCGCGCAGGAACTGGGCTACACGGCGCTGGCGATCACCGACGAATGCTCGGTCGCCGGGGTGGTGCGCGCGCACGCGGAAGCGAAGAAGCTCGGGCTGAAACTGCTGCTGGGCGCGGAGTTCGCGCTGGACGGCTTCCGGCTGGTGGCGCTGGCACGCAACGTGACGGGATGGGGAAACCTGTGCGAGTTCATCACGCTGGCGCGCAGGGAAGCCGAAAAAGGCGAGTACGCCTGCACCCGGGAGCGCAGCGATTTCACGCTGCTGCGCGAGTGCGAGATCCTGCTGTGCCCTGGGCACGAACTTTCCGTCGGTGGGATCTGCGAGCGGCTGGAATGGGGGCTCGCGCGTTTCGGCAAGCACCTCTGGCTCGCCGCCGAACTGCTGCTCGATGGCGAGGACGACCTGTGGCTCAGGGCGCTGCAGGAGGCGGGCGATGCCACGGGCGTTCCCCTGGTGGCCGCGGGCGACGTGCACATGCATGCGCGCTCGCGCAAGCCGCTGCAGGACGTGATGACGGCGGTGCGCCTGGGCAAGCCGGTGCCCGACTGCGGATTCGCGCTGCAGGCCAATGCCGAACGCCACCTGCGCCATCGCATGCGGCTGGCTTCCCTCTATCCGCCGGAGTTGCTGGAGCGCACCCTGGAAGTGTCGGACCGCTGCAGCTTCAGCCTGGAGGAGATCAAGTACCAGTACCCGCTGGAGACGGTTCCCGCCGGGCTGACGCCGCGCCAGGCGCTGCGCCGCTTCACCATCGAAGGCGCGCGCGAGCGTTATCCGCAAGGCGTGCCCTGGCGCGTGCGCAAGCAGCTGGTGCGCGAACTGGACCTCGTTTCCGAGTGCGCCTACGAGATGTATTTCCTGACGGTGCACGACATCGTGCGCTTCGCGCGCTCGCAGGAAATCCTGTGCCAGGGGCGGGGCTCCGCGGCCAACTCCGCTGTGTGCTACTGCCTGGGCATCACCGCGGTCGATCCGGCGCGTTCCGACCTGCTGTTCGAGCGCTTCATCAGCCGCGAGCGCAAGGAGCCGCCCGACATCGACGTCGACTTCGAGCACGAGCGGCGGGAGGAGGTGATCCAGTACATCTACCGCAAGTACGGCAGGGACCGCTCCGCCATCGCCGCGGTGGTGGCGACCTACCGCGCCCGCAGTGCGATCCGCGATGCCGGCAAGGCGCTGGGGATCGCCGAATCCCTGGTGGATGCCTTCGCCAAGGACCACTTCTGGTTCGACGAGCGCGGGCTGCGCGTGCAGAAGCTCGGGGAGCTGGCGTCTTCCTTGCAGCTGCAGGTGCCGGCGAAGTCGCTGGCGCTGTGGATGGAGCTGTCGGAGGAGCTGATGGGATTTCCCCGGCACCTGAGCCAGCACGTCGGCGGCTTCGTGCTCACGCAGGGCAAGCTCACGCGGCTGGTGCCGGTGGAGAACGCGGCGATGAAGGACCGCTCCGTGATCCAGTGGGACAAGGACGACCTGGACGAGATGGGCCTGCTGAAGGTGGACGTGCTGGCGCTGGGCATGCTCACGGCGATCCGGCGCTGCCTGGACTTCGTGAGCCAGCGGCGGGGCGTGCCTTTCACGCTCACGGACATTCCCGACAAGGACCAGGCCACCTACGACATGATCTGCCGCGCCGACACCGTGGGCGTGTTCCAGATCGAGAGCCGCGCGCAGATGTCGATGCTGCCGCGGCTGAAGCCCCAGGTGTTCTACGACCTGGTGATCGAGGTGGCGATCGTGCGGCCCGGCCCCATCCAGGGCGGCATGATCCATCCCTACCTGAAGGCGCGCGAGCGGCTGCGCAGGGGAGAGGAAGTGCGCTACGAAAGCGAGGCGCTGCGGCCCGCCCTCGAGCGCACGCTGGGCATCCCGATCTTCCAGGAGCAGGTGATGCAGATCTCCATGATCGCCGCCGGCTTTTCCGCCGACGAGGCCGACCAGCTGCGCCGCTCCATGGCCGCCTGGAAGCGCAGCGGCGGCGTGCACAAGTTCCAGGACCGCCTGATCAGCGGCATGCTGGCCAACGGCTATCGCAAGGAATTCGCCGAGAGCATCTTCCAGCAGATCCTGGGCTTCGGCGAATACGGCTTCCCCGAAAGCCACGCCTACAGCTTCGCGCTGCTCGCCTACGACTCCAGCTGGCTCAAGTGCCACGAACCCGAATGCTTCCTGGCCGCGATGCTCAACTCGCAGCCGATGGGCTTCTACGCGCCCTCTCAACTGATCCAGGACGCCCAGCGCCATGGCGTGCAGGTGCTGCCGCCGGATGTCTGCTTCTCCGATTGGGACAGCAAATTGGGCTCCCTCCATGTCATCCCGGGCTCGACCGGGGATCCAGGAGCGGCGTGGATTGCGGGTCAAGCCCGCGATGACAGGCCTCCAGTCCGCCTCGGCCTGCGCCTCGTCGGCTCCCTCGGCGAAGCCGGCGGACGCCGCATCGAGACCGCCCGAGCCGAACGCCCCTTCGCCAACGTCGAAGACCTTGCCTTGCGTGCCCAGCTCGACCTGAAGGACCTCAATGCGCTGGCCGCCGC
>DASWUI010000848.1:0-1813 GCA_036401715.1 Ramlibacter sp.
CCCGCGATCACCAACGTGGGCACCAGGATGTTGGCGAGATTGGGGCGGCGGTCGAAGGTGACGATGCACTCCAGCGCGCGCCGGTAGGTGGCCGCCGGCACCAGGCCCATGCAGTGGGTGGCGAGCCGCACGCCCTCCGGCAGCGAGCCCGGGCCCACCATCTGCGGCACCAGCGTCTCGGCCAGTTCCGCCATGCTCTTGCCGGCATCCAGCGGCGCCGTGCGCTGCGCGATGAACGCGCGCTGCCACTCGCCATCGGGCTTGCCGAAGGCGGGCGAGGTGCCGCACAGGACGAGGCGCTTGACCAGCTCGGGCCGGCGCGCCACGACCTCCTGCGCCACCATGCCGCCCATGCTGTGGCCGAGCAGGACCACCTGCTCGCACTTGAGCGACTCGATCAGCTGGATGCAGCTCGCGGCCAGGCCCTTGAAGGTGTAGGGCTCGATGGGCGCGCTGTGGCCGTAGCCGGGCATGTCCCAGGCGACGGCGCGGTAGCCCGCGGTGGCCAGCGTTTCCACCTGGGGCGCGAAGGCGAGGTGGCCGCCGCCGATGCCGTGCAGCATCAGCACGGTCGGGCCGCCCCCGAGGGAGGTGAAGGTGGGCGTGGAAATCATGGTGTGCACATTCAGAGGAGCCTTCCTCCGTCGACCACGGTGGTGCCGTCGAGGCGCACGGTGCACTGGCGCAGCGGCAGGTCGAAGTGGCCCAGCGTGTGCCGGCCGGCGACCTCGTTGGCCCCCGTGCTGTAGAGGAAATTGCCGGCAAAGGCGCGCAGCTCGGTGCCGTTGAAATCGCGCTTGTCGTACAGCGCCATGCTGTCCCAACGCGCGGCGTGGTTGAGGCCGTAGCCCACGTGGCTGACGGCATAGGCTTCGCGATCGCCCCAGGCGGCGATGTAGCTGCGCATCAGGTCGGCGTCCAGGCCGATGCCCTCGATGCGCGTCACGTAGTCGTCCTCCACCCGCAGCGTCACCGGCTTTTCCAGGTAGCGCTTGAACGTGAGGTTGACGTCGCCCTCGGCCAGCACCAGCGTGCCGGTGACGCTGCCGGCCGCCGGGAAGGCGAGCGCGATGCCGCCCGGCCAGTGGGTCATGGTGCCGGGGCGGCTGGTGTAGCCCCAGTTGCCGCCGCACGCCGCGCCCTGCAGGGCGATGGTCAGGTCGGTGCCGGCGGGCGAGGTGACGCGCATCTGGCGCGCGGCACGCAGGCGCTTGACGTGTTCCTTGACCAGCGGCTCCAGCGAGTCGTCCGGCAGCAGGCGCGCGAGCGCTTCGGGATGTTCGTTGCTCACGTAGAGCACGCGGGCGCCGCCCTTCAGGATGGCGGGCAGCTCCGGCGCATGCATCAGGCCTTCGACCGTGCAGTCCACCACCAGGGTGCTGCCGGCCAGCGCCGAGACCACGGGAGCGATGTTGCGCAGCACCGGCGAGGCACCGGTGGAACGCGCCGGCGGGGTGCCGGCGGCGAAGACGCTGGGAAGGACGATGCCGAAGACCTGGGCGCCGCGGCGGGCGGCGGCCAGGCGCGCGAGCTGCGCGAGCACGGGCCGGCTCTGGCTTTCGCTCAGGACGGCGACGGTGTCGCCCTGCCCCAGCGCGCAGCGGCCCAGCACGGCCTCGAAAGCGTCCAGCCACGCGGGTTCGATGGTTTCCTGGAGCATGTCCGTGGCGGTCCCTGGGTTGTGAACCATAATAAATGAAATTTCATGCAATCCGCCTCCAGATGAACCCGCCGCGCCAGGCGCAGCCGCCGAGCTTCTCCGCCCAGGAATTCCGGGCGGCGCTGGGCATGTTCGCCACCGGCGTGACCATCG
>DASWUI010000849.1:0-2569 GCA_036401715.1 Ramlibacter sp.
TCCGCTCCTGCACGCGCCGCTGGCGATGGGGATCTGCTCGGTGCTGCTCGGCGCGTCCCTCGGCACCGTGCAGCCCATGATCATGAGCATGCTGCACCAGATCACGCCGCACCACCGCCACGGCGAGGCGGTGGGCATGCGGCTGATGGTGATCAACGCGTCGAGCGTGGCGATGCCGATGCTGTTCGGCGCCGCCGGCACCGTGGTGGGCATCAGCGCCGTGTTCTGGACCATGGCGGCCATGGTCGGCGCGGGCGCGCGCCTGGCCGCCGGGCTCAGAGCCGGTAGAACGTCTTGATGATGGTCCAGGCCGTCTCGGGATCGTCGGCGAACTGGAACAGCTCCAGGTCGGCCGGCGAGATCACGCCTTCGTCCACCAGCATCTCGAAGTTGATCAGCCGCTTCCAGTAGTCGGTGCCGAACAGCACGATGGGCACCTGGCGCGCCTTGCGCGTCTGCACCAGCGTGATCACCTCGAACAGCTCGTCGAGCGTGCCGAAGCCGCCGGGGAAGGCCACCAGGGCCTTCGCGCGCATCATGAAGTGCATCTTGCGCAGGGCGAAGTAGTGGAACTTGAAGGACAGCGCCGGCGTCACGTACTGGTTCGCCGCTTCCTCCATGGGCAGCGCGATCGACAGCCCGACGCTGATGCCCTCGGCCTCGTGCGAGCCGCGGTTGGCCCCTTCCATGATGCCGGGGCCGCCGCCGGTGCACACGAACAGCATGTCGCGCGGCTCCTTGCCGGCGCTGTATTCCGCCACCAGGCGGCCGAAGGCGCGGGCCTTCTCGTAATAGTGGGCATTGCGCGCCAGCGCGCGGGCGCGGCGGATCACCGCCTCGTCGCCCGAGGCCTCGGCCTGCTGCACGAGGGCCGTGGAGGTCTCCGCGTCGCGAAAGCGCGCGCTGCCGAACACCACGATGGTGTTCTCGATGCCGTGGGCCTGCTGCTCCAGGTCCGGCTTGAGCAGCTCCAGCTGGAAGCGGATGCCGCGCGTCTCGCGGCGCAGCAGGAACTCGGGGTCGACGAAGGCCAGCCGGTTGGCGTCGGGGTCCAGCGGCAGGCCGGAGTCGGCGTGCGCCTTGAGAGTGGCCCAGGCATCGGCCAGCCGGCGGTCGTGAATGTTGCGGGTCGAAGACATATGGGGCGATTGTGGCCGCAATCGCGGCCCCGCCGGGCTGTACGACGGTCGAGGAATGCCGCTATCCTGTCGGGCAACAAGAGGGGATGAGGTGCAGAACCCGGTCTACCACGTGCTGCTCGAAGGCCGCAGGGTCGGGCCCTACGACCGCCGGACCATCGTCGGCATGAAGGTGAAGAAGACGCTGAGCAGCAAGAACGTGCTGGTCGGCGCCGACGGGTCCCGCATCACGGTCGCCGACCTGGTGCGCCAGGGCCAGCCGGACAACGGCTTCGCGGCCAGCGGCAACAGCCGACCGGCCAGCGGCGGCGGCAGCTATTCCGTGGTGCAGGGCATCCATGCGGCCCGGCTGCTCGAGGTGGAGGGGCGGGGCTACGAGATCCCGCCCTTCAAGGACGAACTGGAAGTGCGCGTGCAGACCAAGGTGCTGCGCGTGTCCGGGCGCTTCCGCGAGGGGCTCTTCTGGAAGGAGGACCGCGTCAAGTTCCCGCTGCAGGACATCGTCCATGCCCGGCTGCGCGGCACGGTGGTGGACCTGTGGGTGCGCACGCCCGAGCAGGCGCGCATGCAGCGCATCAGCCTGGACCTGCTCAAGCCCGAAGCCGCGGGCGAGCTCGCCGAAAGCCTCCCCTTCGCCGCGCCCTGGCCGGGCAGCGAACCGCTGGCCGCGCGGCCGCTGGCGCGGCCCGGCGCGCTGCATCCGCTGCTGTGGGCGGCCGTGGTGGGGAGCGCGCTGGTCGTGGTCGGCGTGCTGGTCTGGACGCTCACGCGCCACTGAATGCCAGTGGCCAGCCGATCGGCCTGACCCCCCCGATCAGACGCCCCGCGCCGCCAGCCAGGCCAGCAGCGGGGCGCGGGCCGGGGCCAGGTTCTTGTAGGCCAGCACGGCCTCGCTCATCGAGGCCAGCGCATCGTGCAGGCGCTGCGCGTCCTCGCGCCGCGCCACCGCGTCGGCCAGCGGCTGCAGCATCACGCGGATGGTGAATACCGACTGCCCGCGGCCGGGGATGGGGAAGAAGGTCTGGCGCTCGGCCCGCAGGAAGCACCGGGCGGCGAAGGCGTCCGGATCCTGCGTCTGGGGCCAGGGGGTGCGCGCCTGCCGCCCGGGATGCTGGTCGTAGCGGCCGCTCGGGCTCACGGTCCAGACGAAGCGCTCGAAGCGCTCACCCGCCGTGACCAGCTGCACCAGCTGCCGGCCGGCGGCGACCAGTGCCTGGTTGTCGGCCACCGGCGCGTGCACGGCCGCGAACGGCTGCCCGATCTTCTCTTCGGGCGCCCAGTGCGAAGGCACGCACACGCACAGCCAGGGCAGGGTGGACGTGGCGCCGTCCAGCACGGCGAAGTCTTCCTCGAAGGCGAGCTCCAGCGGCTCGCCGGCCGCGATGCCTTCGGCCTTCGCCTGCGCGAGGACGGCCTCGACCGCCGGCTGC
>DASWUI010000850.1:0-2356 GCA_036401715.1 Ramlibacter sp.
TCGTGCACCAGGTGGCGCGGGGTGCAATCGGCCAGCAGGCGCTGCCACTCGGCGGAGGCCAGGCGGAAGTTCAGCGGCAGCAGCACGGCGCCGATGCGCGCCAGGCCGGACAGAAGCGCGAGCTGGGCCGGGTGGTTCGTCCCCAGCCAGGCGACGCGGTCGCCCGGGCGCACGCCCCAGGCGTGCCAGGCCACCGAGGCGGCGCGCTCCGCCGCCTGCCGCAGCCCGGCATAAGTGAGCCGCCGTCCGTCGAATTGCAGCGCCTGGGCGTCGCCGGGATGGCGTGCCAGGACCTCGCAAAGCGTGGCGGCGTGGTGCTTGGCGACCTCCATTTACCTAACTTTACTGGGGCTTCGTGCCCGGGCGATGGGCCGCGCCGACCATGCTTTACAAAGGCCCCGCGGTGGTGGCCTCAACAGTAACATCCCCCCATGCAGCAGCAACTCCTGATGATCGAAGACGACACCCGCCTCGCGCAGATGGTGGGCGAGTACCTCGAGCGATCCGGCTTCGGCGTGGTGCACGCTCCCGACGCGAAGCAGGGACTGCACCTGCTCGAGGATCCGCCGTCCGGCGCCACGCCCGACCTGGTCGTGCTGGACCTGATGCTGCCGGACATCGACGGCCTGGAAGTGTGCCGGCGCGTGCGCGCCCTGCCGGGCGAAACCGGCAAGGTGCCGGTGCTGATGCTCACGGCCAAGGGCGATCCCATGGACCGCATCGTCGGGCTGGAGCTGGGGGCGGACGACTACCTGCCCAAGCCCTTCGAGCCGCGCGAGCTGCTGGCGCGCATCCGGGCCATCCTGCGCCGCCGCAGCGACGGCACCCCGCCGCCGGCCAAGACCATGCGCTTCGGCTCGCTGGAGATCGACCGCGACGCCCGCACGGTGTCCGTAGGGGGCAAGCCGGCGGAACTGACGTCCTACCAGTTCGACCTGCTGGTGGTGCTGGCCGAGCGCGCCGGCCGCGTGCTGACGCGCGACCAGATCATGGAGGCGGTGCGCGGGCGCGAGCTGGAGGCTTTCGACCGCTCGATCGACGTGCACATGGGCCGCATCCGCGCGGCGATCGAGGCCGACCCCAAGAACCCCAAGCGCATCCTCACGGTGCGCGGCGTGGGTTACGTGTTCGCCAAGCAGCAGGACTGAACGGAGCGATCGCGAGCGGATGACCGCCTGGAACGCCAGCTGGCGCTTTCCCCTCTACCTGCGCATCTGGATCGCGGTGATCGTGGCGGTGGGCCTGCTCACCATCGCCTTCGGCTGGCTGTGGCGCCTGAACACGGAGCAGCAGCCGCTGCGCGAAGTCATCGTGCGCAACGAGAAGGACGAGATCATCGGCCAGAGCCGGGTGCGGCCCAACCGCGTGCCCGGCCAGGGCATCGAGTTCGACGTGCTGATGAAGGACGGCAGCACCATCACGCTGCAGCTGCCGCCGCGCCCGCGCTCGCCGGGCGACAGCTTCCGGCCCTGGGTGCCGCGCAGCTCGCAGGCCTTCCTGTGGATGCTGGGCATCGTCGCCGTCGCGGTGGCGCTGGGCAGCTATCCCATCGTCCGGCGGCTGACCACGCGGCTGGAAGACCTGCGCCGGGGGGTGGAGCGCTGGGGCGAGGGCGACCTGAGCGTGCGCGTGGCCGAGAAGGGCAGCGACGAGGTGGCCTTCCTGGCCCGGCGCTTCAACCATGCGGCCGAGCGGGTGGAAACCCTGCTCAAGGCCAACAAGTCCCTGCTGGCCAATGCCTCGCACGAGCTGCGCTCGCCGCTGGCACGCATCCGCATGGGCCTGGAGCTGATGGATCCGGAACCCTCGCCGCGCGCGCGCGACGAGATCACCCGCAACATCGCCGAGCTCGACCAGCTCATCGACGAGATCCTGCTGGCCAGCCGCCTCGATGCCCGCGAGACCGATATGGGGACGGTCGAGCCGGTGGACCTGACCGGCCTGGCGGCCGAGGAAAGCGCCCGTGCGGGCGCCGAGCTGGAAGCGGCCAGCTCCCAGCAGACCCTGGTGGTCGAGGGCGTCGCCAAGCTCCTGCGCCGCGCCATCCGCAACCTGCTGGAGAACGCGCGTCGCTACAGCAGCGGCCCGGTGACGGTGCAGGTGGACCGGCGGGATCGCTGGGCGCTGGTGCGGGTCTGCGACCACGGGCCGGGCGTGCCCGAGTCGGAGCGGGAGCGCATTTTCGAGCCCTTCTACCGCTTGCGCGGGGCCAGCGAGCGCGAAGGCGGGGTCGGCCTGGGCCTGGCGCTGGTGCGCTCGATTGCCCAGCGGCACCATGGCAGCGCCCACTGCGAAGCCAACCCGGGCGGGGGCGCCTGCTTCGTGATCACGCTGCCCTGTGAGCAAACGTAACGCC
>DASWUI010000851.1:0-1652 GCA_036401715.1 Ramlibacter sp.
TCGGCGCGAACCATGGCCCAGTCACGGTCGCGCGGGATCGGCCGGTAGACCTGGTCGCCCTCCTCGCCGAAGCGCGCCCAGCGCCACTGGTCCGTGCCCCGGTCCGGGTCTCCGACCCACATGTCGATGAGCCGCGCGCGCAGATACTCCTGCGCGTCGAGCCGGAAGGCCGGGCTCTCCTCCAGGTCGTTCAGGAATTCTTCGCTGTCCTTGATCTTGCGCGAGCCCGCAAAACCCGGCGTGTCGTCCTCACCCTCGTTCGGCTTCAGCTCCAGCGCACCCAGCATTCCGGCGAACGTCGCGCGGAACTCGCCGAGCCGCGGATCGTCCGGCATCACGTAGAGCGTCGGCTGAATGTGGAGGAGGTCGGCCGCCTGCAGCAGCCGCGGCAGAACGAGGTGCACGCCCGGATTGAGCGCGCTGATCTGGTCCTCGACCAGGCTGCCGAGGAACGAGCCGTTCAGCTCGCGCGGCAGCGCCTGCTGCGGAAACTTGTCGATCGAGCGGAAGACCCAGCCCGTGCCCTGCGCATCGATGAAGTGCAGCGTGACGCTCTGGTTGCCGCCCCCCTGCCGCTCCGGCGTCAGCCCGCCCTCGAAGGCGCCAATGTCCAGCATCCGCACCTGCACCGGCGTGAGCCACAGGGAGCGCCAGCCGTCGCCAAGGAAGAACCGTGCAAACCCGGAGGCGTCGTACTGCGGACCCGGCACGACGGTGACGCTGCGCTGCGGCATCTGCGCGCGCGCTGCAGGCACCAGCAGCAGCAGCGCGACCAGCGCCACGGACATTCTCTTCATTCTTCCGTTTCCTCCGTGCGGGCCCGGTGCGGCACGTACTCCGACGCCGCGATGTAGGCCGACCAGCGTTCCTCCAGCTCCGTCAGCAGCTCCACCGGGTCCTCGTCCTTTTTCATCTGCACCAGCACGTCGATGCGCGTGATGCCATTCGGCTCCTCGACCGGCGGCAGCAGCCGCCACTCCTTGGCGCGCGGTGTCAGCGAGATCTCCAGCGCGTTCTTCGCAGCCTCCACGTTCGCGGCGTGCACGACCAGGATGCCGTCCAGGTCCATGCCCTCCGCCTCCCGCACCGCCCGCTCCCACACCGCACGCCGGTCCTCCGACCGGCGCGCGACGACCAGGCTGGTATCGCCCGTCGCGAGCAACAGGTGCGCGCCCGAGATCGCTGCCACGTCGTAGCGCCAGAGGACGAGCACGACCACGTTGAACAGCAGCGACACCGCCAGCGCCACGTCCAGCGCCTGCACCCCCGCCGCAAGGCCGATCCCGAGCGCGAGCAGCACGTACACCGCGTCCTCCGGCTCCTCCAGCTTCTGCCGGAAGCGCACGCCCGCCACGATGCCGGCGAGCGCGAAGGCCAGCGCCAGGCTGTTCTTCACCACGAGCACGACCCCGGCCACCACGATCGGCAGCACCAGGATCGCCTGCACCAGCGACGGGTCGTAGCGCAGCCGGCGCGTGAACATGTGCACACCCGCGACCGGGAGGGCGAGCAGCAGCGCACCCACCCCGGCGAATGCCGCCAGCCCGAGCCGGCCCCACGCCCCGCCCCACTCCGTCACGCCGATCCCGCTCGCCTGCGCGCGGATCGCCTCGCTGCGGCCGAAGGCCTCCGAGAGCGAGTCCCCGACCTGC